>CAYVDQ010000001.1:0-29877 GCA_964450615.1 uncultured Eubacteriales bacterium
CGGAACGGATAAATCCGTTTCCTACGAAAGCGTGTCGATGTAGGCTTCGTCCCCTACGACCGAAACTCATAGACGAGATCAAACTGCCGCACTGTACAAAAAACCTGTCACTCGGACCGCTTGAAGTCCGCACCAACCAAAGACGAGCGCGAGGGTTTCGGCGAAGCATAAGTTGCCGGTGGCAAGTTCGCCGCCGAAAATGGCGAGACGGGCACCGCGCAAGCGGTCGTCGAGCCTCCGTCTGCAAGGCGTAGCCGCCGCAGACGACAAGAGGTCGCGCCAAATGCTTTTCAAAATTTTAAGTCTTGCGTGCATCGTTAAAACGAATGGTCCAGTTGCACGCTCTCCTTGACTTTTGTCAATCGTTATTATAGAATGTGTGGGTAAGAAAACCAGGAGGAAGTCTATATGAGAGATAGAATAAAGTATTTGGATCTTGCAAAATTTATCGGTATTTTCTGTATTTATCTTGGGCACATGGGAAATCTTGCAGGAAACGCATATCACTTCGTTTTTACTTTTCATGTACCGCTTTTCTTCTTTCTGTCCGGCTGTACAGAAACGTTGGCTTCTAATGTGCCCTGGTACAAATATATTCTAAAAAATGTTAAAACACTTTTAATTCCTTGCTACTTTTTTGCACTTGTATTTCTTTTAGTACACAGTATATCCATTAATTCACATGCAACAATCCTCCCTAATATAATCGTGATGCTCAAGGGCTGCATCCGTAATCAATACTTTGGTGGCCTGTGGTTTTTGACATGCTTGTTTGTTATAAAAATTGCCTTCTTTTTTATTCGCAAGCTGTTAAAGTTCAATCTTTTGGTTCTTGTTGTGTGCCTCGGCCTCTTTGTTATTGCAGAGATGGTTATTGATCCCACTCCGCTCGCTGCGCCTCGTATGATATACAACGTCGACAGTGCCCTCTATTATATCTTCTTTTACGCTTTAGGTTATTGCTGCTTTGATAAAATTCATTGTCTGTTCGCTTTGGATCGCACCTACAAGAAGATTGTTTTTGCAAGTTCCGGACTTGTTTGCTTTGTTTACTCTGCGTTACGCTTCTTTGGAAAAAACTTGCTGAGTTATATTAATATCAATGTTATTACAAATTTGTTCTGTACTCTTCTTGGTCCGATGCTCACGATTTTTCTTATCTTCATTCTTTCCAAATTGCTTGAAGAAGTGAAGATCTTTGAGGAAATTGGGGAAAACACATTATTTTTGTGTGGTTCTGAATTTGTTGTGAGGTTACTCATCCCAAATTTCCTCCAAATTTTCGGATTGAGTCTTGCGATTTCAAACCCGCTCGCAGCCTATTTATATGCCTTTGCACTTTTAGTCGTGTGCAACAAAACACTTGTCCCTCTTGAAAAAATGCTGTTTAAAAAGTTTCGCCTTTTGAAATAAGAATATTAAATAAGTTTTCGAGAGATACGCTCTTCCTATCGAAATAGGTTTCTACTTTCAAAAACGAGGGTAGCCATACGGCTACCCTCGTTTTTCGTTCTCACGCTGAAACCGACGCAGGGCGGAATTTCGTTGCAAAATTACAAAAAACCGCCATATTCATCTTGATATGGTAAAAGAAATGTGTTATATTTTTCTTCGTATATTTATTTAGGTTATATAGGAGAGATTGGCATGGTACTGGATTACGTAATTTTAGCATTGTACGCGTTGGCAATGGTTGGCATTGCTTTTTATACCCGAAACCGCTCGGGATCGGTCAATGACTTTCTGCTTGCCGGAAAGAAAGGCCTCAACGGTTGGATGACGGCGTTCGCTTACGGAACCACCTATTTTTCTGCCGTCATCTTTATCGGCTATGCCGGTCAGTTCGGGCGTTCCTTCGGTTTGGCATCAATATGGATCGGTATCGGCAACGCCATCATCGGAACGCTGATCGCTTGGTTGGTTCTTGCCAAACGGACGAAGAATATGACACAGCGGCTGAGTGCAAAGACAATGCCCGAATTCTTTGAAAAACGCTACGGCGACAAGAAACTGAAGCTCGTTTCTGCCGTGATTATTTTCATCTTCCTGATTCCGTACTCGGCTTCCGTTTACAACGGTCTGAGCAGTCTGTTTGAAATCGTGTTCGGCATTGAGGGTTGGATCGTCATGATCGCCCTTGCCGCGCTGACGGCTTTATACCTCTTTTTCGGCGGTTATTTTGCCACCGCGCTTTCCGATTTTATTCAGGGAATCATCATGCTGATCGGTGTTGTCTGCATGGTCTTCTGCTTTATGAATTCCGAACAGGTCAATTGGGATATTTCCAAGATCGTGAACGATCCCAACCTGACCTGGTTTACCTTTGGTGCCGAAAATCAAGGGATCTACGGAAGCACCGTCTCTCTGCTTTCGCTGATCCTGTTGACTTCCCTGGGCGTTTGGGCACTCCCCCAGACCATTCACAAATATTACGCCATTCGCGATAAGAAAGCCATTTCACAAGGCGTGGTGGTCAGCACCGTCTTTGCGCTGATTATCGGTTTTGCCGCATATTTCACGGGCGCTTTAAGCGCTTTCTTTCCCGAAACACAAGGTGTCCCGCACGCGGAGGTCGTGCCCACCATGCTGGGTATCGCCATTCCCGCAGGGCTGACAGGTGTGATCGCCATTCTCATCCTTTCTGCCAGTATGTCCACCTTGTCCTCGGTTTCGCTGGCAGGCTCCTCAGTGATTGCCGTGGACCTTTACAAAGGAAAAATCAATGAAAAAGCCAGTGACAAGCGTGTCAACATAATCATGAAGGTCCTATGCCTCTTCTTCGTGGCAATTTCGGTCATCCTGGCGCTGCTCAATGAGAAATACGGTATTGCCGCCATCGCCTATATGATGGGTATCAGCTGGGGTACACTGGCGGGATGTTTTATGGGTCCCTACGTTCTGGGCGTTATCTGGAAACGCGTAACAAAACCGGCAGTCTGGAGTTCCATCATCGGCTCACTGGTGTTGACGGTTGGCTTGATCTTCGTCTTCGGATACGACAAAAACGGCTGGGATTGTACCGTGGGTGCCGCCTTGAAGGACGGCGTGGGCACCTCCCCGCTGATCGGCGTCATTTGTATGGTATTCTCGCTGTTCATCACCGTTATCGTCAGCCTGCTGACCAAAAAGCCGGAGGATGCCATTCTCAGCGAAGCGTTCGATAAGCATTTTGAGGGAGAAATCCAATAACAGAAAAGGATTAGGTAACAAGCATGATTTGGTCAAAAGAAGAAACTCTTCCCAGAGAGGAAATAGAAGCACTGCAGCTCAGTCGATTACAGGAAACGGTGCACCGCGTGTACGAAAAGGTACCCGCGTATCGCAAAAAAATGGAAGATGCAGGGGTTAAACCGGCGGATATTCAGTCCTTGTCCGATCTTGCCAAGCTCCCCTTCGTCACCAAGCAGGATATGCGCGATAACTATCCGTTTGGTCTGTTTGCGGTGGAAAAGGATCAACTGGTGCGTATTCACGCGTCCAGCGGAACCACGGGAAAGCCCACGGTGGTGGGGTACACACAAGGTGACCTTGACACCTGGACCGAGTGCGTGTCGAGAATTGCCTGCATGGGCGGTGCGAGTGCTAAGGACGTGGCGCAGATCTGCTTTGGCTACGGTATGTTCACGGGCGCACTGGGACTTCACTACGGATTGGAGAACATCGGCGCCGCCATCGTTCCCTCCTCTACGGGGAATTCGCAAAAGCAGATTATGTATATGCAGGATTTTGAAACCTCGCTTTTAGTCGCCACTCCTTCTTACGCTCTGCGCTTGGCGGAGGTTGCCAGAGAAATGGATGTCGATCCCGAGCGCGATCTGAAGGTGAAAATTGCCCTGGTGGGAAGCGAGCTTCTGACCGACGCCATGCGCGAAGAAATGCATAAATTTTGGGGCAAGGATCTACTCATCACCTCCAACTACGGTATGAGCGAATTGATGGGTCCCGGTGTGTCGGGCGAATGCTTAGAACACTGCGGCATGCACATCAACGAGGATTATTTCATTCCCGAGATCATTGATCCGAAAACCGGCGAGGTGCTGCCTGCCGGTGAGCAGGGTGAATTGGTCATTACCTGTATCAAAAAAGAGGGATTGCCCCTGATCCGCTATCGGACCAAGGACATTACCCGTTTGTTCTACGAGCCATGTAAGTGCGGCAGAACCTTGTGCCGTATGGAAAATCTTTCGGGTCGAAGCGACGATATGCTCAAGATTCGCGGCGTCAACGTGTTCCCGAGCCAGATCGAGGAGGTCATTCTCAGCGTAGAAGAGTTAGGCCCTCACTACGAGATCATTTTAGAACGCGAGGGATATTTGGATAAGTTGACGGTCAAGGTGGAGCTCGCACACAGCACCGACTCTTTCTCCGTTCTGGAAAAGATCACCAAAGAGGTCAAAAATAAATTAAAGGTTATTCTCGGACTTGATGCCAAGGTGTTGTTGGAATCCCCCAACACCCTGCAACGATTCGAAGGAAAAGCAAAACGAGTGAAGGATTTAAGGTGAAGTGATATGTCAAAGAAAACCATGATGCTCGGAAACGAGGCGATTGCACGCGGTGCGTTTGAGGCGGGGGTAAAGCTCTCCAGTGCGTATCCCGGAACGCCCAGCACGGAAATCAGTGAATATCTTGCCAAGTACGAGGAAGTGTACACCGAGTGGGCGCCCAACGAAAAGGTCGCCGCAGAGGTCGCGATCGGCGCCTCGATCTCAGGAGTCAGAAGTATGGCGTGCATGAAGCACGTCGGCTTAAACGTTGCCGCAGATCCTTTGTATACGTTCGCGTATACCGGTGTCGGCGGCGGATCGGTGTTCGTCGTGGCAGACGATCCGGGCTTGGCAAGTTCGCAAAACGAGCAGGATACGCGCATGATTGCGCGCGCCGCGCACGTGCCGGTGCTCGAGCCCTCCGACAGCGGAGAGGCAAAGGAGTTTGTGAAGTTCGCTTATGAGCTGAGCGAGCGCTACGATACGCCGGTTATCCTGCGTACCACCACCAAGCTCGCGCATTCGCAAAGTGCGGTGGAGTTGTGTGATCGGGTAGAGGTTGAGGACAAGGAATACACCCGCTCGCCCCAAAAATACGTGATGATGCCCGCTTCCGCCATCGGCAGACATCTGGTGGTAGAGGATCGCGAATTGCGTATGGCAAAGGATGCCGCCGCTTTCCCCGTGAATACAGTGGAAATGGGCGACAAATCTATCGGGTTCATCACTTGCGGCATTGCGTATCAGTACGTTAAAGAGGTTTGCCCGAACGCCAGCATCCTAAAACTGGGTCTGGTCAATCCTCTCTCCCGCGAGTTGATTGAGGACTTTATCAAGCAAGTAGAAACGGTATACGTATTCGAGGAATTAGAGCCGGTCATTGAGGAACAGATTCGCGCCTGGGGCTTTGAGGTCAAGGGCAAAGAATGCTTTACTAAGCAGGGAGAATACAGCGCCAATCTCCTGCGCCGCGTTCTGTACGGCAAGGACGAGGCTGTGTTTGAAAAATCGGATGCACCTGCACGCCCTCCCATCCTCTGCCCCGGTTGCCCGCACCGCAGCGTGTTCTCGGTGTTGAATAAGCTGAAGATTCACGCGTCGGGCGATATCGGCTGTTACACCCTCGGCGCGGTGGCACCGCTCGGTGTCATCGACACCACCATCTGTATGGGTGCGAGCATTTCCGCTCTGCACGGTATGGAAAAGGCAAAGGGCAAAGAGTTTATTAAGAATTGGGTTGCCGTGATCGGTGACTCCACCTTCTTACATACGGGTATCAACTCTTTAGTCAACATGGTTTACAACAAGGCGAGCGGCACCGTGATGATTCTGGATAACCGTACCACAGGTATGACGGGACATCAGGAACACGCGGCAACGGGTAAGACCTTAAAAGGCGAGGACACCTATGCGATCGATCTGGCAACGCTTTGCCGCGCGATCGGTGTGCCGAACGTGATTGAGGTGAATGCCTTTGACGTGAAAGAACTGGAACGTATCATCCGCGAGAGTGTAAACGGCGATACGCTGACGGTCATTATCGCCAAAGCGCCGTGCGCATTGCTTAAGGGACAAAAATTCCCGAACAAGTGCGTGATCAACACCGAAACGTGCAAAAAATGCGGCATGTGCCTCAAAATCGGATGCCCCGCCATTACCAAAACCGGGGACGGCATGCGCATTGATCCCACGATGTGCAACGGCTGCGGACTTTGCCAAAACTATTGTAAATTCAACGCGATTGAAACGGTGGAGAAATAAGATGACAAAGAATATTATGATCGTTGGTGTGGGTGGTCAAGGCACCCTGCTCACCAGCAGAATTATCGGAAAAGCGGCTCTCGCAGAGGGCTGTGACGTGAAAATTTCCGAGGTGCACGGCATGGCACAACGAGGAGGCAGCGTGGTGACGTTCGTCCGCTTCGGCGAGGCGGTCAGTGAGCCCGTGGTGGAAGAAGGTCAGGCGGACGTCGTGATTGCGTTCGAGCGTTTGGAAGCCCTCCGCTACGCTCACTTCTTGAAAAAGGACGGCGTGTTGATCGTTAACGATTGTCGGATCGATCCCATGACGGTGGTGATCGGCGCCAAAGAGTATCCCGAAAACATTTTGGACGAGTTGAAGAAGACACACACGGTTTGCGCCATTGACGGTCAAAAGATCGCGCTGGAGCTTGGAAACAGCAAGGTTCTCAATTCGGTGGTGCTCGGTTTTGCCGCCGGCTTTATCGGATTTGACAAGCGGGTGTGGCTGGATACCATTGCCGACACCGTACCGCAAAAAACTATCGAAATCAATCAAGAAGCCTTTACCATGGGGTATAATACAAATCGTTGAAAGGAAGAATAGTTATGATCTGGAACGAAACCAAGGAATGTATGAGCAGGGATCAGATGACGGCACTCCAAAGTGCAAGACTCGTCAAACTGGTCGATTATATGTACCACAACGTGGAATTCTATCGCAAAAAAATGCAGGCGATCGGTCTGATGCCCGGTGATATTAAGGGGCTTGAGGATCTGACCAAGCTTCCCTTTACCACGAAGGACGATCTGCGCGACAACTACCCCTTCGGTTTGTTTGCCGTTCCCAATTCCCAAATCGTGCGAATTCATGCCTCCAGCGGCACCACAGGCAAAGCGACCGTGGTGGGTTACACCCGACACGATCTCGACGTGTGGGCGGAATGCGTCGCCAGATGTATGACCATGGCAGGCGTTACCAAAGAGGATATTATTCAGGTGGCATACGGCTACGGCTTGTTTACGGGCGGTCTCGGTGCACACGACGGCGCGCAGAAGATCGGCGCTACGGTCGTTCCCATGAGCACCGGTAATACCAAAAAGCTGACCACGATGATGATCGACTTTGGCGCAACCGCGATCGCGTGTACGCCCTCGTATCTGCTGCACATCTCCGAGGCGCTTGCCGAAGAGGGGCTGCTGGATAAGATCAAACTGAAAGCCGCCATTTGCGGTGCGGAGCCGTGGACCGAAAAGATGCACAAGGAAATTGAGTCGCGTCTCAATATCAAGGCGTTTGATATTTACGGACTCAGCGAAATCATGGGTCCCGGCGTGGCTTGCGACTGTGAATTCCACAAGGGTCTGCACGTGTGCGAGGATCACTTCTATCCCGAGATCCTGGATTCCGCAACACTTATCCCCGTTGCCGACGGCGAGGTCGGTGAGCTCGCTTTCACGACACTGACCAAGGAAGGTATTCCGCTGATCCGTTACCGAACCAAGGATCTGACCAGTCTGGATCGTACCCCCTGTGAATGCGGAAGAACCAGTGCGCGGATTTCCCGCTTTAAGGGTCGTGTGGACGATATGCTCATCATCCGCGGCGTGAACGTGTTCCCGAGCCAGATCGAAGCCGCTTTGGTTGAGGTCGAGGAGGTAACACCGCACTATATGATGATCGTGGATCGCGTGAACAATCTGGATACCCTCGAGGTACAGGTGGAATTGGATCAGAAGTATTACACCGACGAGATCCGCGTGATCGAGGCACTGACCAAAAAGATCGCCCACGTCATTCAGCAGGCACTCGGCATCAACGCCAAGATCAAGATCGTTGAACCTCAATCGCTGGTGAGAAGCCAAGGCAAAGCGGTTCACGTGATTGATAACCGCAAATTGTATTGATATAGGAGGATTGTGTTATGTTTGCAAAACAGTTAACCGTTTTCATCGAAAACAGAGCGGGCAGATTGTCTGAGGTTTTGAACGTACTGAAAGAAAACAAGGTCAATATTCTCTCGATGAGTCTCGCCGACACCACCGAGTACGGTCTGCTCCGTCTGATCGTGGACAACGCGGCTCTCGGCAAGGAAAAGCTGATCGAAAACGGCTTCTCCTCCCTGCTTTCCGACGTTTCCATCATCAAGATCGCACACACCGCCGGTTCACTGCAGAAACTCCTTAAGATCGTTGATAAGGGCGGCGTAAACATTGAATATATGTACGGTCTGTCCATTGATTCGAACGAGGCTTACGTGGTGCTCAAAGCATCCGATAGCGAAAAAGTTGACGAGATCCTGACGGCGAACGGTGTTATAACTCTTTCCTGCGAGGATTTGGCACACATCTGACATCGCGAAAGGATAAACCGAGGAAATATGATTATTGATTTCCACACACATATTTTTCCTGATAAAATCGCAAAACAGACCATTGACTTGCTCTCGAAGAAGGGTGGTATTCCGCCCTTCTCCGACGGCTCTGTGGACGGATTGCTGCGTGCCATGGACGAGGCAGACACAGACTTGTCGGTCACCCTCCCCGTCCTGACAAACCCGAACAGCTTTGAGAGTGTCAACCGCTTTGCCGCGCAGGTGAACGAGCGGTTTGAAAACCAAAGCAAACGGCTGATCTCGTTTGGTGCCATTCATCCCGCTTGCGAGGATATTGACGGGAAAATGAAGTGGCTCAAGGAACACGGGTTTTTGGGTGTGAAGATTCACCCCGATTATCAGGATACGTTCATCAACGACGACGGCTACGTTCGCATACTGGAGTGCGCGAAAGAATACGATCTGATCGTCGTCACCCATGCGGGCTTTGATGCCGCGTATCCCGACACCGTTCATTGTCCTCCCGCGCTTGTAAGGGGGTTGATCCGCAAAGTTCGACATTCGAAGTTCGTATTGGCACATTGCGGCGGCTATGAGATGTGGGACGAGGTTCTGGAACTGCTCTGCGGTGAGGACGTATACTTTGACACGGCATACGTGTTGCGGTTTATCGGCGAGGAGACCTTCAAAAAGTTCTTGGATCGTCACGGCGAGGACAGAATTCTGTTTGGAACCGATTCCCCCTGGAGCGATATGAAACGGGACGTGGCAATTCTCAAATCGTTTTCACTCGGAGAAAATACCGAGGAAAAGCTTTTCGAACGGAATGCGAAAAAGCTGCTTGGAATATAGGTGACAAAGAATATAGGTGATAACTATGGGATACAATCAAAAAATGTTTGGTCTTGGCAGTAAGCGCTCGATCATTCGTGAAATTTTCGAATACAGCAAGGCGCGGGCTTTGGAGATCGGCGCGGATAAGGTGTTTGATTTCAGCCTCGGCAACCCGAGCGTTCCCGCGCCCGCCGAAGTGAACGAAACCATTGCCGAGTTGATGGCAACCGAAAACTCGGTGCTCTTACACGGCTATACCTCCGCGCAAGGCGATGCCACCGTGCGAACGGTGATTGCGGATCGCATTCGTGAAAAGTTCGGTGTGGAGATGCCCGCGAATCTGATCTATATGACCTGCGGCGCGGCGGCTTCCCTCTCGATTTGTCTGAAAGCGGTCATGGAGGAGGACGACGAGTGCATCGTCTTTGCGCCTTTCTTTACGGAATACCGCGTCTTTATTGAAAACGCGGGCGGACGCGTTGTGGTGAGTCAGCCGACACCGAAGACCTTTCAAGTGGATATCGCCGATTTTGAAAGCAAGATCACGAAAAACACCAAGGCGGTGATCGTCAACTCCCCCAATAACCCCAGCGGTGTGGTATACTCGGAGGATACCATTGTTGCCCTTTGCGAGGTGCTGAAAAGAAAATCTGCGGAATACGGCAGCCCCATTTATCTGATTGCCGACGAGCCGTACCGTGAACTGGTATACGCGGGCGTGGACGTTCCGTATCTGATGAATTACTACGACAATACGTTCGTTTGCTATTCGTACTCCAAATCCTTGTCCCTGCCGGGTGAGAGAATCGGTTACATTGCCGTTTCGCCCACTATGGAAGAAGCCGCCAATCTGTATCTTGCGGTATGCGGCGCAGGACGCTCTCTCGGCTACGTTTGCGCGCCCAGCCTGTTCCAGCAGGTGATCGCGCGGTGCATTGACGCTAAGGTGAACGTGGAAGCCTACAAGGAAAACCGCGATCTGTTGTACGACAACCTCACCGCGTACGGTTACGAGTGTGTCAAGCCCGACGGCGCGTTTTATCTGTTCGTCAAGGCGCTCGAGGAGGATGCCTACACGTTCTTTGAGAAAGCCAAACAGCATGAAATTTTGGTGGTCCCCTGCGACGATTTCGGCGTGGAAGGGTACGTTCGCATCGCGTATTGCACCGATCGCGCCAAGGTTGAGGGCGCACTTCCTGCGTTCCAAGCACTCGCGCGCGAATACGGGTTGTGATACTTTCGGGGAACTGAAAACTTGTCACTTGGACTAAAAAGTGACAGGAGTCGAAAATCCGTGAAGAAAACGCGCCGGCGGCGGATGGAGCGAGCACGCCGGACCGTGCCGCAACAAGGTGAAATGAATCGCCGATAGTGCGACGAAATTGAACCGCTGTTGCAAACGTCGTTGTGCAAACTTACCGATAGCGGAAACTGATAGACGAGCACGTATCACCAAAACGGACAGTCCGGAGGCCTGTCTCTACGAGATGACAGACAACAGATGGCAGATGGATTGGGTTTTGTAAGGGGAGTGGAGAATCCCCCAGTCATTTGCTTCGCAAATGCCAGCCCCGCGGCAGGAGCAAGCCCCTGCCCTACGGAGCAGATATCAGATGGCAGATGGCAGCGGGGATCCGCCCGCGGGATTTATGCGAACCACAAGAGGCAGGCGATCAATCGCCCCTACGGTGTTGGCTTGAGTAAGTGCGGGCATCGTTCCCTACGGCGAACCCCTGCCTTTACGCAAGGGAAAAGGGGGCGCATCACCGTTTTGTGTGGTTTCACATATTTTCAATGTTTTTTTGAGCACATTTCGCATTGCGTTGAAAATGTGTTTGCTGTATACTTATTTCAACCCAAATATTCAGGGGTGATTGATATGATGCAACTTCGTTTGGAAGACATGACGACCGAACAAAAACTCGGATTTGTGTTCTGCGCACGACGGTGGTGGAATGAGGATGATATTCAATTTGCTTTGGATATGATCGAAAAACGCGCGCTTGGCTGTGTACAGCTTCACGCCCATCAGACAACAACGTGTGGGCGTATTCTGGAAGCGGCGAAAAAGGCAGATTATCCGATCCTCGTTTTCAACGACACCGAAATGGGATTCCCGACGACCACGTTGCCGAAGGTTCCGCTCATTTCGCTTGCCGCGTGCAACGACGCACGCTACTATCGTGCGTTTGCAAAGGCCATCGTCCGCGACGCCAAAGCGGCGGGCTTTAACGGCACGTGGGGCCCTGTGATCGACACCAACAAAGGTGACGGCCCGTGCCGCGTGCACCGTTCATTCTCCGACGATCCCAACAAGGTGGCGGAGGCAGCGGCGGAGATCGCACGCGTGTACCGCGATAACGGCTATCTGTCCACCGGTAAGCACTACCCCGGCAGTGACGGTTTCCAGTATGACACCCATATGACCGAGGGCTGGTCGGAAATGACAGAGGAAGAGCTCTGGAGCAGCAACCTGATTCCCTATATGCGGTTACACGAACAAGGCTTGATGCCTTGTGTGATGTCGGCACACACGGTTCTCCACAACATTGACCCCGATTATCCGGCATCGCTGTCCAAAAAGGTCATTGACATCATCCGTAAGTGGGGCTATGACGGTCTGATGTTTACCGACTCCTTCGCCATGATGGGCGTTTTGCAGAAATACGGTGAAGAAAACATATACGGTCAGGCGATCGCGGCAGGTAACGATATCGTGCTTCCCAACTTCTTTACGCCGACCAGCGAATGCTTTGAAATGCTCAAAAAGAACTACGAGGACGGTGTATTCTCGGAAGAACGGCTGAACGAAGCGGTCAGCCGCGTGCTGAAATGTCAAGCATTCGTGGCAAGCGAACCCGAAAATCCGACCGAGTTTACCAAAGAGGACGAAGAACTGTATTACAGCATTGCGAAAGATTGCATCACCGCCGTTACCGACGAGGGTGTATCGGCAGCGTTGCCCGACCCCGAAAAGAAACGGTTGTTTATCGTCTTAACCGAGAACTCGTTTGACCCCAACTCGCTTCAGGAGGCCGAGGACGTCGGAGCGGAGAATTGGTATTTCCCCCATCGAATCGCCGAAAAGATCCGTGCGGAGTTCCCGAACGCCGCCGTTGAGTTCCTGCCCGAGTTTTCCGGAGCCACCGAGAACGACCGCATACTGCGTGCGGCGACCAATTTTGACGAGGTCGTGTTCGTCACGTTCTGTACCACCACGTGCTATCTCGGCACCGACGGCCTGACTCGACGTACCGAGGCGGTTATCAACTGCCTCGCCCATTCCGGTAAGGTGGCCGCGATCTTGCATTTCGGCAACCCGTACGCCTTGCAATATTTAAGAGAACACATCGGGCGTAAAATTTTCGGGTATTTGATTCCCAAATCGCAAGAGTATGCCATTGACGTGCTCAAAGGCAATGTTCCCGCCAAAGGCGCACTCCCGTTCAAGGTGGAGCTTAAATAAGTATGATGTCGGTATGATCGTGATGAACGGCGGCGAAGGAAACGGAACCGGGATCTTGATGGATTACACGTGTCAGCGGAAAAGACCGGCACGGCTGCATAAGTTTGGATGAGAACTATGAGTATGTCCACGATTTCGGCGTGGAAGGGTACGTCCGCATCGCGTATTGCAACGATCGCGCCAAGGTTAAGGGCGCACTTCCCGCTTTCGAGGCGCTCGCGCGTGAATACGGTTTGTAACGTTAGGAATGAACATAAAACAAGGCGGTAGTCTTCTGACTACCGCCTTGTTTTATTGTTTTTTTTAGCGTGGGTGTTGCGGATGGTTTTCTTTTTGGGGGCAGGTTTTCGCGTCTGCCCATTCGACGGGCGGGTATCTTGTACCAGACAGTCTTTGCCGCCTCCGATGAGATCGTACCGTCCGTAACGTTTGAGGGTTCGCAACACGAGTTCGCGGTTTTCGGGTTTGAAATACTGTAAGAGTGCGCGTTGCTCTGCCTTTTCCGCGGGGGTTCTGGCGACGTAGATCGGTTTCATGGTGATGGGATCGAATCCTGTGTAATACATACAGGTGGAAACCGTACCGGGGGTGGGATAAAAATCCTGCACCTGTTCGGGACGCATACCTTCGCGTTTGAGAAACACCGACAGTTCGATCGCGTCTTTCAGCGTGCTGCCCGGATGCGACGACATCAGGTACGGCACCAAAAACTGTTCTTTCCCCTCGCTTTTGGTGAGTTCGTAGAACCGTTTTTTGAATTTGAGATACGTTTCGATCTCGGGTTTCCCCATCGCGGACAGCACCGCCGCCGAGCAATGCTCGGGTGCGACCTTCAACTGCCCGCTCACGTGATGGCGCACGAGTTCTTTGAAGAACGATTCGTTTTTATCCGCGATCAAATAGTCAAAACGGATCCCTGAACGGATAAACACTTTTTTGATTTTGGGAAGTGCGCGAATTTTGCGCAGCAACCCCAGATAATCCGAATGATCGACCTCGACCTGCGGGCAGATCGCGGGCGCTAAGCATTTGCGATTAGAGCACATACCGTGGATTTCTTGTTTTTTACAAGAAGGGGCACGGAAATTCGCGGTGGGACCGCCGACGTCGTGAATATAGCCCTTGAAATCGGGCATTTCGGTCAATAGTTTTGCTTCGCGTATGACCGATTCGTGACTGCGAACCGTCACCCGCCTGCCCTGATGGTACGCGATGGAGCAAAAGTTACACGCGCCGAAACAACCGCGATTGTGTGCGATGGAAAACTTCACTTCCTCAATGCCGGGGACACCGCCGAGCGGCTTATACGAGGGGTGGTAGTCACGCATAAAGGGAAGCGAATAGACACGATCAAGTTCCGCGGTGGTGAGCGGCGGCATGGGCGGGTTTTGTACAACGATCTGCTTGCCGTGTTTTTGGATGATCGTCCGCCCCCTGACCGCATCCTGTTCCTGTTGCTGGATTCTGGTGGCGACGGCATATTGTTTTTTACCGCTTTCCGTCGGTTCCTTCACGATGTCATACGACGGACATTCCACGGCGGAGCGCCACTCGTATTCGTTGGTGGGTACTTTGTAGCAGGTGCCGCGAACGTCCGTTATGGCGGACACGGATTCGCCGCGGTCAAGACGATTTGCGATCTCGACCGCGTGCTTTTCGCCCATGCCGAACATCAACAGATCGGCACCCGAATCCACAAGGATCGAGGGGCGCACGCGATCGTCCCAGTAATCGTAATGGGCAAAACGGCGGAGGGAGGCTTCCAAGCCACCGATGGCAACGGGAATATCACCGTACAGTTCGCGTATTTTCTTCGTATACACGATCACCGCACGGTCGGGGCGCGCACCGGCTTTACCGCCGGCGGTATACGCGTCGTCACTGCGTTTTCGCTTGGCGGCGGTGTAATGCGCTACCATGGAATCAATATTGCCCGAATTTACGAAAAACGCGAGCCGCGGTCTGCCGAATTCTTTGAAATCGGCATCGCTTTGCGGTTGTGACAGAATACACACCGAATACCCTGCATCCTCCAGCACGCGCGAGATGATGGCCGTACCGAAGCTCGAGTGATCCACATAAGAATCACCCGTAACCAATACGATATCCGGTTGTACAATGCCTGCTTTTTGCATTTCGCTGGCGTTGATCGGTAAAAACGGCATACTGACTCCTTACAAATACTCAGGAATAAACTCGTTTAAGCCGCGCAGGATCTTGCCCGAATAACCAACCACGCGGTCGGCGGTGGACATGGCGTTTAAGATCGCTTCCTCTGTCGATTCGGAGCAGGCGCGGCAGATCTCCTCGATGGAGCTGTTGTTGACCGCCAGCATGGGGCGGAACGCACCGTCGTCCCGCATGTGGCGGTTGGCGGTGGTGAACGCGAGAACGACGTCGCCGCTTCCGTGACCGAGATACGAGCCGGTGCGGATGAGTCCTACCGCCGCGCGCTTGGCAACGCGTTTGAGCTGCAGTTCAGACAGCGGGATATCGGTGGCGACCACCATCATAATAGAGCCCTTGTCACATTCCGCGCGCTCTTCTTCGCGGAGTTTTTCCGCGATTCGTTTGCCGACGGGGCGACCGTCGATGCACAGGTTGTCCGTTCGACCAAAGTTGCACTGAACCAAGACACCGACGGTGTGGGTCTTGCCGTCCAGCTCGATCTGCCGCGAGGCAGAGCCGATACCGCCTTTCAGACCGAAGCCGGTGGTGCCTTTACCGGCACCCACGTCACCTTCGGCAAAATCCGTGCAGGCGGCGGCGATCGCGGCGCGCACCTCGGCTTCGCCGAGCGGTCTGTCGGAATTATCACTCATTGCCGAGTCGTTGGTTTCGCCCACCACCGGATTGATGGTGGTGCATTCCATGCCTTCCTTGGCGCACTGCTCGAGCGTATACCCGACGAGTCCGTCGGCAACCTTGCCGACGTTGAGTGTGTTTGTCAGCGCAATGGGGGTCTCCAGTTCGCCCAGTTCATCGAGCTGAATGGTGCCGGCGGTTTTGCCGAAGCCGTTGATGACGTGCGCAACGGCGGTGAGCTTATCGGCATACACGTTGCCGGGTGCCGGCAGGATCACGGTAACACCGGTACGGTGCTTCTCATCGTCCAAGGTATAGTGTCCCACGGTGACACCGGGGACGTCGGTGATCTTGTTAAGCGGACCGGGCGTCATCCGTCCGATGACAATGCCGTAGTCACGAATGCGTTTTTTGTTCATATCGTTTTCCCCCTTAAATTCCCTTTGATTGTACCACCGCAAGAGAACTCCTGTCAAGCACCGTCGAGCCTTGTCGCACACTTTCTTACAAGGGGACTTGCTATTTTAAGGGGGGATTTGGTATACTAATAGGTGAAGGGCGGTGAGTGTATGGCAAAACGGGATCTCAAGATCCTCACGATCGATCCGTATTTAGAGCCATACGCAGACGATCTGCGTATGCGGGCGGAATTGTTGGCGCAAAAAAAGGCGGAGCTGGGTGATCTGACGGCGTTTGCAAGCGGTCATCACTATTTCGGGTTCCACCGCACCGAGTCGGGCTGGGTCTACCGCGAATGGGCACCCGCCGCGGATGCGCTGTTCCTGACGGGTGATTTTAACAACTGGGACACCGCCGCCTGCCCAATGACGCGGCTGGAAAACGGCATTTTTGAGGTGCAGGCGGACGATCTGTGCGTGGGGCAAAAGGTGCAGACCGTCGTGTGGCATAAGGGGCAGATGCTCCGCCGTATTCCGCTGTATGCCACGCGGGTGGTGCAGGATCCGGTGACGTATCTATGGTGTGCGGAGGTGGAGGATACCTTTGCTCCCTACCCCTGGACCGACGAGGGGTTTGCGCCCGCCAAAACGCCGTTTATCTACGAGTGCCATATCGGTATGGCCGAAGAGAAGGGTGCTGTCGGCAGTTACCGTGAGTTTACCGAAAATATCCTGCCGCGCGTGAAAGCGGCGGGGTACAACACGATCCAGATCATGGCGATCATGGAGCATCCGTATTACGGGTCGTTCGGGTATCAGGTGTCGAATTTCTTTGCCGCCTCCTCCCGCTACGGAACCGGCAACGACCTGAAGGAGCTTATCAACACCGCGCACGGCATGGGTATCGCGGTGCTTCTCGACGTGGTGCACTCCCACGCGGTCAAGAATACCAACGAGGGGCCGAACGAGTTTGACGGCACGGTGTACCAGTTCTTCCACGAGGGCGGTCGCGGCGATCACAGTGCCTGGGGTACGAAGCTCTTTAACTACGGCAAAAACGAGGTACTGCATTTCCTGCTGTCCAACCTGCGGTATTGGATGGAAATTTTTCATTTTGACGGATTTCGGTTTGACGGTGTGACGTCGATGCTGTACCACGATCATGCCTTAGGCAGTGCGTTCACCGATTACAGTATGTATTTCTCAACGAACACCGACGTGGAGGCAGTCACCTATCTGGGGCTCGCCAACGAGCTGATCCATACGCTGAACCCGGGCGCGATCACGGTAGCGGAGGATATGTCGGGTATGCCGGGGATGTGCTTACCCCTGAAAGACGGCGGGATCGGGTTCGATTATCGGTTGTCGATGGGTGTGCCGGATCTGTGGATCAAGCTGCTCAAAGAGGTGTCGGACGAGCATTGGAATATGGGACAGTTATGGTACGAGCTGACCAACCGCCGCCCGAAAGAAAAGAATATCGGGTACTGCGAATCGCACGATCAGGCGCTGGTTGGGGATAAAACCATCATGTTCCGCTTGTGCGATGCCGAGATGTATACGCACATGCAGAAGTTCGGCGGGAGTCTGATCATCGACCGCGGCATTGCACTGCACAAGATGATCCGATTGCTTACCGCGTCGCTTTCCGGCGAGGGGTATCTGAATTTCATGGGCAACGAGTTCGGGCATCCCGAATGGATCGATTTCCCGCGCGAGGGCAACGGTTGGAGTTATCATTATTGCCGCCGTCAGTGGAGTCTTTTGGACAACCCCGATCTGCGGTATCGTGAGCTTGGCGACTTTGACAAGGCGATGCTCTCCCTCTTGCAACGCGAAAAGACACTTTCTAAGCCGTCGGTTTGTCTGACCGTACACGAGGATGACAAGGTGCTGATCTACGAAAAAGGCAACCTGGTGTTCGCGTTTAATTTCCACCCCGAGAAGTCGTTTGACAGCTACCCCGTTCCGGTGGGAAAAGCTGGTCAGTATAAGGTGATCCTCTCGTCCGACGACGGGGTGTTCGGCGGGTTTGACCGTGTGGACAAATCGGTACGATATACCGCGGGGGACGGCGATTTCCGGTGTTATCTGCCGAATCGTTCGGCGATCGTGTTTAAAAAGGTAAAATAGAAACGACTCCCCGCGGGGAGTCGTTTTATTGTATTGACGAGAAAGAAAAAGATTGGTATACTTGTCCTATCTACTGAAAAAGAGGTGCTTTTATAATGGCAAAAAACGTAAAGGACGTTCTCGCACTTATCAAACAGCATGACATCAAGATGGTCGACTTTAAGATGGTGGACATCAACGGTCAGTTCCGTCACGTCACCATTCCCGCCGAAAACTTTTCTGAGGATACCATGAAGAGCGGTATCGGCTTCGACGCCTCCAACTACGGCTATGCAGTCGTAGAAAAGAGCGATATGGTATTCATCCCCGATCCGAGTACGGCGGTCGTGGATCCGTTCTGCACCATTCCCACTCTGTCGATGACGGGTAACGCGATGATCATCGATTCCCCCGAAAACCGTCCGCTCGCGCAGTATCCGCGTAACATTGTGCTCGCTGCACAGCAATATATGAAAGACAGCGGCATCGCAGATACGATGCTCATCCTGCCCGAGTTTGAGTTCTATCTGTTCGACGAAGTGGGCTGGGAAGTTCAAGGTAACAGCATCGGCGTGTCGCTCGATGCCGAGCAGTCCTACTGGAACAGCGGCGTTGAGGGCAAGGGTAACGTGGTGCCCAAACAAAAGGCGTATCATATTGCCAAACCCTTTGACCGCGCGTACGAGTGCCGCAGCGAAATGTGTATGCTGATGCGCGATATGGGGATTGACATTAACTATCACCACCCCGAGGTTGCCGCGTCCGGTCAGTTTGAGATCGAGCCGCAGCTTGGTGAGATGACCAAGATGGCGGATGCCACGATGATGATAAAATACATCATCCACAACACCGCACTGAAATACGGCAAGACCGCCACCTTTATGCCGAAGCCCATCTACGGCGAAGCGGGCAGCGGTATGCACGTGCATATGCAGTTGTTCAAGGACGGCGAGCCGGTCTTCTCGGACGATAACGGCTACGCGCATTTGAGCGAAACCGCACACTATTTTATGGGCGGTCTGCTGAAACACATTGCGTCCCTTTGTGCGCTGACCAATCCGAGCACCAACTCGTTCAAGCGGTTGGTTCCCGGCTTTGAAGCACCGGTCACGGTCGGCTATGCCACCTCCAACCGCAGTGCGGTCATCCGTATTCCGGCGTATGCCAAGAGTCCCGACAAGCGCCGCTTTGAGCTGCGCAACCCCGACGCGACCTGCAATCCGTATTTCTGCTATGCCGCGATCCTGATGGCGGGTCTTGACGGTATCAAGAACAAGATCGATCCGCACGAGAACGGCTGGGGTCCGTACGATATGAACTTGTATCACCTGCCCGAAGAGGAAAAAGCCAAGTTGCAGGGCTTACCGACTTCGTTGCCTGAGGCACTGGATGCGCTGGAAGCGGATCACGAGTATCTCACCGCCGGCGGTGTGTTCCCCGAAGAATTGCTCAAAAACTTCATCAAATCCAAGCGTGAGGAATGCAGTCAATTGGCGGCCATCCCCCACCCCGCCGAGTTTGATAAGTATTATAATCTGTAAAAGAAAACGGCAGAGGATCACTCCTCTGCCGTTTCTTTTATAAGGGTTTGCAGATTTTCATCGGAATACTCGATTTCCGCGGAATACAGTCGAGCAATCTCGTATAACTCGTCTGTGTCTGCCGCAAGCGTTAAGATCACCGCCGCCGCGTGTGCGGCAAAGCGGGGATGCGCGTGGCGAAACATAAAATACGCCGTCAGCCGTTCCCACACCGTACCTCGTTGCTCGGCAAACGAGGGGCAGGCGCTTAATGTATCCAAATACGCATCCCACGCGGAATCCAGCCGTTCAAGCGAGCGGTAGATCACCGCCCATTCGGCGGGGGTACGGGGATCCGAAAACGGCGGTACGGCGGTGTTGACCGCCACCTCGGCACCGGTATCGGCATTGATAAACCGAGCGGGGCTGTCCAGTATCAGACGGCACGCCGCCTCGCAGCAAAGTCCGAGCCCGAGCCGCAGATCGTCACCGAGATAGGTGCGAAAGCGCGGGTGATCGGTGCAGATGTCACACAAGGCATCCTCGCCGAGGGTCAGGATAATATCGCACAAGCCCCGTTCGTTTAAGAAAGCACAGCGTTCGCCTTTATCCAACCGAAAACACGGCTGGTCACCGTGCACGATGCCGTCGTGCAGACGCTTGCCGAAGTCACCGTCTGCCATGTTGTACAGGGCATAGGTATCGGGGTCAATATCGATCTCCCAACCGATGCAGCAGTTGTGGCGGCAACGGTCGGCGATACAGCGAAAGCGGGGATAATAATCGGGAACGATGACCATGTTGATTACTCCTCAAACAAAGGGGTGGACAAGTAGCGGTCACCGGTATCCGGCAACAGCACGACGATGGTCTTGCCCGCGTTCTCCGCGCGCTTTGCAAGCACGCGTGCCGCGTGCAGGGCGGCACCCGACGAGATACCGACCAAAAAGCCCCCGGTGCGCGCTAACTGCCGCGCCGCCGCATAGGCATCGTCTTCTTTGACGGACAGCACTTCATCGTATACCGCCGTGTTCAGGGTGCTCGGCACGAAATTAGCACCGATCCCCTGCAAGCCATGAGCACCGGCAACACCTTTGGATAACAGCGGGGAACGTTCCGGTTCTACCGCCACCACACGGACGGCGGGGTTTTGGGATTTGAGATATTCGCCGACACCGGTAAGCGTACCGCCGGTGCCGACACCCGCCACGAAAATATCCACCGTACCGTCGGTATCGTTCCAGATCTCGGGACCGGTCGTATCGCTGTGTGCCGCGGGATTGGCAGGATTACCGAATTGATTGGGAATAAAGCTGTTCGGAATAGCGGCGGCAAGCTCGTTTGCTTTTTCTACCGCGCCCGACATCCCCTTGGCACCCTCGGTGAGTACCAGCTCGGCACCGTAGGCTTTCAGCAACATGCGGCGCTCGGCGCTCATCGTTTCGGGCATGGTCAAGATCACGCGGTAGCCGCGCGCCGATGCCATCGCCGCTAAACCGATGCCGGTGTTGCCGCTGGTCGGTTCAATAATCACGGAATCTGCCGAAAGCAACCCGCGTTCTTCCGCATCGCGGAGCATGGAAAGCGCAACGCGGTCTTTGACACTGCCCGCGGGATTGAGATATTCTAATTTTGCTAAGATCGTCGCGTGTTCGCCCGACAGACGGCACACCTCCACCAAGGGCGTATTGCCGACGAGAGCGGTAATATCCTTATACACCTTCACGCGATCAGATCCTTTCACGATAATTGCCCATGTAGTATACCATAAGGGAGCCGAATTTGTAAAGGAATGGCAGTTTCCGATTGGAAACTGCCATTCCTTTTGGAGCGGAAGACGGGAATCGAACCCGCGTATTCAGCTTGGGAAGCTGACATTCTACCATTGAATTACTCCCGCGTGTGCTATATGATATCACAACTACCCGCAAAAATCAAGCGGTATTTTGTCGCGATTTAAAAAGGAGGCTTGCATGGTATACAATACGGAACGGATGAATCCGTTCCCTACTTGACCGCTCACGGACGGTTTGATATACTGTTTCCACAAGGAGGGAACCGCTGATGCAAATAGTTGAGTGGTATCTGTGTATCGTTTCGGGGCTTGCCGTGATCCTCACGGTGTATGATAAGATCGCGGCGAAATGCCGCATCTCACGAGTACCCGAGGCAACGCTGTTCGTCGTATCATTGCTTGGCGGGAGTGCCGCCACATATCTTGTGATGTTGCTCATCCGCCATAAAACAAAGCACAAACGGTTTATGTTGGGGTTGCCCGCCATATTGATCGTGCAAGGGGCTCTGTACTGGTTTTTTACATAAAAAAGACCGCTCACTGAGCGGCCTTTTCTTTTTTCTCAATAACGATCCATACAACTGAGGCAATTAGTAAGATGGCGCTGATCACAAACGCCGTTGTCGTGATCACGGTCATGCGGTCAAGCACCGTATACAGCAGCAACCGAACGTATTCGCGCAAAGCGGATTCGGAAAGCGCAATGCTTGAGGGGAAATCCAATCCCACAAACAGCCACGTCGGCACGGCAACCAAAGCACTGCCCACAAACAAAGCACCCGATACGCCGTACGCACGCTGGCGCAGAGTGGTTTTCACGGGAATCAATCCCACAAGCGCAAACAGAACGGTCATCAGCAGACTCCACGGGAACAAGCGCAGTATTTTGCGCGGTAACGCGTCCTCGGCGAACAACGGATGCGCCGTTTTCAGCAGTTTGGCGGTAACGCCAAGTTGCATCACGGCGGAGACACCGTCTGCAAAATCCTTCGCAATGGTAGCGGCTGCCTCCGCATCCAGCGGCTGCTCTTCCGTCGGTAAAGAATCAAAATACCCTTGTATCACCGTTTGAAACGGTGCAGTGTCCAAGACGATAGCATCCGGTTCACCGCCGCTGCACAGCGCATCGTACACCGATCCCATGCGGGTTTTAGCCGCCGAGCGTATTTGCTCCCCGGTTACCACACCGTCCATCACCTCAAAAGGAATGCCGTAAAACAAGCATTCATCCTCCAGATGATCGCGTACGTCTGCTTCCAATGCGGTTACAAAGGCATCATCCGCAGCGACGGACACGTACAACTCACGGTTAAACACCGCACCCGCCGACCAAAGCAACAACGATACAGCAAGCGATACGCACACAATCGCCGCTAAAACCAAGCGGCCGACCGTGAACAATACACGCACAAGGGGTTTATCCATACGTCGGCCACTCCTTCCCTTCGACTTTTCGGCAAATCAGCGCGATTCGCTGGGAACGGAATTGGAACCCGTTTTGGCGCGGATAGCAGGTATACATAAACAGCGTATCCCCTTCACCGTCGATATGCTGAAGCGCGCTCCGATCCGTGTAATGGAAGATGAGGGTGTCCACGACCTTGTAGACATATTTACCATAGATGGTATCCATGGTCACGAGCGTGCCGATCTTAGTATCTTCAATCTCATAAAAATGGCGGGTGACGTGAGCCGAAAGCACCGTTCGAGCACCTTGACCGCAAAAGCGAGAAGCAGAACGCATGCCGGCACCGTTGCGGAGGAGCACGTCATCATCACCAAAGAACACCTTGATATCGCGTTCTTCCCAACCGTCGACGTTCAGGGTTGCCCACTGAGTTCCGTATTCAATAACCGGAAGATGCCCCTCATCCGGTGTGACCGTGCCGCCGCCGATAACATCGCCACCGGCAAAACCGGTAATCAATTGATAGTACATGGACTCCGCGATTACGTTTTCAAATAGAAACACCGCCGCGCACAGTACCGCCACCACTGAAAACAGATACGGCAACAACAAGAAAAAGCCCTTTAAAAAAGGGCTCTTTCTGTTGAATTGACAATTCAATTTCATGTTTGACATCAGCGAGAAGCAACGAGCTTTTTACCGTAAACAGCAGATACGATCGCCACGATCGCCACGGCTGCGCCGGCGATGATCATGGTGTAATCCACAGCGGAATCGGTTTTTTTCACGTCAAAGTCAGCGGTGGAAACAACCTTGCCGGTGTCTTTCTTGGTGATGACGATCGTGGTATCGCCTTCGTGAGTGGCTTTGTCTTCGGGAACGGCTTCCACCGTCATGACCAAGCCCAGCGTGTTACAAGCGGCCTTTGCTTGCGCCATAACGGCTTTCTGCTCGGTTTCGGTGTACTCGGACAAGGAATTACCTTTATCCTCTTTAATGGCAGCTTTCGCAGCTTTCATGTTCACGATAACCGCAACCGCCTGTGCAGAAGTGACTTCAACCTGCTGCAGGGTGTTCTCGATCAACGGAATGTACTCCGACTGATACGAAGCAGGGATCAATTCTTTTGCTTTGGCGACAATTGCCTCTTTCGGGGTGTTTTCGCCGATCTCCGTGGTGATGGCATCGATCTCTTCCTGAGAAACCTCGATGTTCTGTGCTTTCAGGATCTCGTTAACATCCATGTTGGAATAATCTACATCCTGGTTTTTCAAAGCCTCGGTAAGTTCTTCGAGCTCTTCGGCAGAGGGGGCTGCATAGGCAGGGACAACCGCCATCGCCAGAACACAAGCAAGAACCAAGCACGCGGAAATGATGGACAATACTTTTTTCATGACACTCTCTCCTATTCAGCGCTGTGCGCTTAATTGATAAAAATGCTCAACGTTAGTTTACACCATTTGCCACACATTTGTCAACCGCCTTTTTAAAATTTCTTTTGCGGGAAATATTAAGTTGATTTACTTTCACGAATTTGGTATACTGGTTACGGTCATTTTGAACAGAAAGGAGTGGGATTACGTGCGCCGTGCAGGAAGCTTTTTGCTGGCAGTCTGCGCGCTGTGCTTGCCGTTGTTCGGCTGTGCCGGCAAAAACGCAGACGCGGATGTTTCGATTCGCATAAACGAAGTGCAGACCGCCGGCGGTGACGCGGATTGGATCGAACTGTACAATGCCGGTACCGCATCGGTGAACCTCGACGGTTGCTTTTTGTCCGACGACGAGGGGTCGCCCGGTAAATGGATGTTCCCGAAGGTCTCCTTGGCGGCGGGCGACTACCTGCTTTTGTATGCCGATCAGGCGGACAGCACTACCGAGAGGCTCTCGGTTTCCTTTGCGCTGAAATCCTCCGGCGAAACGGTGGTGCTCAGCGATCCGAACGGCAACGTGTTGGACCGGGTCGCCGTTCCCGAAAGCATTCCCGGCGTATCCTACGGCCGCAATGCGAGCGACCGTTTTACGTGGTATGCCGCTCCCACTCCCGGCACCTCGAATGAAAACGGCATGCTCCTCGGAGAGCAGTCCGTCAACGTCGAAAACGGCGTGCGGATCAATGAATTCATGTCCCGCAACCGCTCGGTACTGTACGACCGCGACGGCGATTACGGTGACTGGGTGGAGCTGTATAATTTCTCGGATACCCCCCTTGATCTGTCGGGGTATTTTCTCACCGATGCCAAAGACGACGTTCACAAGTGGCAATTTCCCGACGGCGCAACCATTCCTGCCGGCGGGTATCTTATCGTGTTCTGTTCCGGCAAAACGAGCGGAGAAGGTGAATGGCACGCGTCGTTCAAACTCGGTGAAACGGATTCCTTTTTGGGGCTGTACACCAAAGACGGTGCTTTCTGTTCGGGGGTAACCTACCGCGCCACCGAGCAGGATCAGTCGCTTGTCTATACAGAGAGCGGCGACTATGCCGTCTGCGCTTATCCCACACCGGGGTATGGTGGTGTGTTATGAAAGAACTGACTCAAAAACAGAGACGGCATCTGTTGATTGGTATTTGCGCTGTCGGGATTCCGCTTTTGTTACTCACTTCACTGCTGTGGGGCAACCCTAAGGATACACCCGCCGCCGGGCTGCGCATCAGCGAAGTGATGAATCACAATCGTTCGGTGTATGCAGACGATGACGGCAACTATCACGACTGGGTGGAAATCCAAAACACGGGCGGCTATACGGTATCGCTGGATGGCTTTTCGGTGACCGACGACCCCGAACGACCGGACAAGTACGTGTTTGAAAACGTGATATTGAAACCTCAGGAATGTGTTACCGTTCACCTGACAGGTGAAAAAGGTGAATCGCGGGTTTTATACGCGCCGTTCGGACTGGACTCGTCGGGCGATACGGTATATTTGTGTGACGGAGAGTCCGTATTGGATCAGTTGACGATCGGTGAATCCCCCGAAAACGTTTCCTACGGACGGCATGACGGCGACGACGTTTGGTTTGCCGTGCCCACACCGGGAGAGCCGAACGGCGGTATCTGTGCCGCGACGGTAGCCGAACTGAACACCGTTTCTTATACCGGTATCATGATCAGCGAGGCGTGTGCCGTATCCGCCTCCGCCGAGACCGATTGGGTGGAGTTGCACAATACCACCGATAAACCGTTGTCGCTCGACGGATACCGCCTGACCGAAGCGCCCGAAGACGAGGGGTATCGCTTCCCGAACGTCACCGTTGAGGCGGGCGGATATTATACCGTTGCGTGTGACAGCGAGCTTCCCGAAGGCATCTCGCCCTGTGCGCCGTTCTCGCTGGATCGGTTCGGGGATACGCTGTATCTGTACACACCAAACGGCGTGCTGTGTGATTCCTTTGAAACCGGCAAGCAACAGACCGGCATCACCAGCGGCCGTGTCGGTGACGACCGCTCGGTGCGCGTGTATTTTGATGCCCCCACCAAAAACGCCGAAAACGGCACCGGGTACTTAGGTTACGCCCCCGCTCCCGTGATTCAGCAGGTCGGCGGGTATGTGGAAGCGGGAACGGCGGTCACCATCACCGTACCGCAGGGCTGTCGGGTGTATTACACCCTGAACGGCTCCGTTCCTACCGCGACCGCAAGCGCGTATACGGCGGGACAGACCGTATCCATCACCGAAAGCACCGTGCTGCGTGCGGTCGCGATGCGCGACGGCTACCTGCCGAGCGACGTGGTCACGCAGACCTTCCTCACAACTGACCGGCACGAATTGCCGGTGGTCAGCGTATCGGGCGATCACGCCGCACTGTTCGGTGCAAACGGCACCTTTACAAACTACAAAAACAAAGCGCTGACCGCCCTTGTACACATGGAGTATTTCACCGAGGACGGCACCAAAGAAATCGCTTTTGACAGCATCTTGAAAATTTCTGGCGGTGCCAGCCGTGTCAATCCGCAAAAGGCGTTTTCGCTGAAACTCAATCAGACGGTCGGTGTGTCCTCGGTCACGTATCCGTTCTTTGAGGACAGTACCGTCGACACCTTTTCGGATCTGCTGCTGCGCCCGTCCGGTTCGGACTGGAACGGCGCCAAGCTGCGCGACGAATTTGCCGCCACGGCACTGAAAAACACCGAAGACCTGATCATACAATCCGCGCGTCCGGTGGCGTTGTATATCAACGGCGCCTATTACGGCTTGTATTATCTGCGGGAAAAGCGCAACGAGGCCTTTGTCAGCTCTTATACCGGCATTCCCGAAGAATACGTGCAAGTGGCGCAAATGCCTTCCGTGTTTGAATCGGGCGCCAATATGGATCCCGATATGGCAGAACTCATCCGCTATGCGCAAACCAACGATCTGACCGAGCCGGTGCATTACGAACACGTGGTTTCGCAGATCAACGTCACGTCCCTGATACGGTATTTTGCCATTCAGACCTATCTCGGCAACGGCGATATGATCAACAACGTCGCCTGTTACCGCGACACGCGCGGCGGCAAATGGAACTGGATCATTTTTGATATGGACTGGGCGTGCACAAGCTTTTACAGCAACCACGAATTTATCCGGCAGTTGTACGACGGCACGGGGCAAAACGCGGTCCAGAATTATTATTATCCGCTGATGACCGCCCTGTTTAAAAACGAGGACTTTTCCAAGCAATTTGTACGCGAATACAAGCGGTTGATGGACACTACTCTTTCTGCCGACCGTCTCATTCCGATCCTGGACGAGCTTGCGGATACGATCCGTTCCGAGATCCCGCGCCAGCAGGCGCAGTTCGAGGCTCCCACGACGGCGCGGTTTGAGCAGCAAGTGACTTACATGCGTACGTTTTTGAACAATCGCAAAACGACCATGATTCGCCAACTGAAAGATGTGTTTTCCCTTTCCGACGAGGACTGGGATACTTTACAATAACCAATAAAGGAGGATGCGGTATGCTGAAATTGATAATCGGCCGTTCCGGCTCGGGCAAAACGACCGAGCTGTATCGTCAAATGCGCGAAACTGCCGAAAACAGCGATGCACCGCTGTTCCTTTTGGTGCCCGAGCAGGCATCGTTTGACAACGAGCGCCGCCTGCTGTGCGAATTCGGTCCGTTGCTTTCGCAACGCGTGCAGGTCTTAAGTTTTACGCGCATGGCAAACGCCGTGTTTCGTCAGATCGGCGGGCTTGCGGGCAAGCGGATGGATCCGACCGTATCACTGCTCATCATGAGCCAGGCGTTGCACAGCATTGCCGATTCGCTGACGCTGTATCGCCGCCACGTGGACAACCCCGATTATCTGCGCACCCTGCTGGATTTCTTATCCGAATGTAAGCAGTGCACCATCACCCCGCAACGGCTCTCGGAAACGGCAAAACAGTTGCCTGAGGGGGCGCTGCGTTCCAAAGCGGAGGAGACGGCACTGATCTTTGAGGCCTACGAGGCGCTTGTTGCCGATGCCGAGCTTATTGACCCTCAGGATGATTTAACGGTGCTCGCCGAGCGCTTGCCCGACTGCACCTTGTTTGACGGCGCGCACGTGTACCTTGACTCGTTCAAAGGGTTCACCGAGCAGGAGATGCTGGTGTTGGATCGGTTGCTTTCACGCGTAGCATCCATGACGGTGTGCTTGTGCACCGATACCGTCACCCCTCAAAACACGCTGGGACGGTTTTCGGCGGTGGCGCGTACCGCCACCCGCTTGCGCGATGCGGCGGCACGGCATCACATGCCGATCGCCGTACCGCAACACCTGACACAAAATCATCGCACCGCCGATCCCGCGCTCACGGCACTGGAGGCGGCGTGCTTTACCCCTGCCGCCCTACCGTATGAGGAGCCGACCGACGCGGTGTGCATCACCCCCTGCGCCGACCGCGCGGAGGAATGTCGGTATACTGCCAGAGAGATTCGCCGTCTTCTTCGTGAACACGGCGGGTATTGCCGCGATTTCACCGTGGTGGCGCGAAGCAGTGCCGATTACAGTGATCTGCTCACCGCCGCGTTGCAGCGGGAGGGGCTTCCCTGCACACCCGATCTGCGCGAGCCGGTGGTCACACAGCCGATCATCACGTTGATCGAGTCCGCATTTGCGGCGATCGATCGGTGGGACAGCGCGGATGTTCTGCGCATCGTCAAGACGGGGCTTGCGGGCTTTTCCGCCACCTCCGCCGCACAGCTTGAAAATTACGTCTTTTTATGGAATATATACGGTAAAAAATGGAAAGTTCCGTTTACCTTGCACCCCGATGGGTTGCAGGCAGAGGTGGATGAGTACTCGACCGAGCGGTTGGAGCGCTTGAATCAACTGCGCCGCCGTTTGGCGCAGCCGCTCATTCATCTGCAGACACAGCTCGACGGCAACCATACCGGCAGAGAGTTTGCCACCGCGGTATGGAACTATTTGCAAAAGATGCGCGTGCCGCGCATGGTGCGACTGCAGGTCGCGCGCTTAAAACACGCGGGAGAACTGCATGCCGCGGAGCAGCAGGCGCGGATGTGGGACTACGTCGTTGCCCTGCTGGATAAGTTTGCTGCGCTTACCACGCCCTCCACCGTCAAGCAGTTTGCCGCCTTGTGGCATTTGGCGGTGTCGTCGGATGATCTCGGCAGTATCCCGCCGACGTTGGACGGTGTGAATTTCGGGTCTGCCAACCGTATTCGGTATACCGCCCCGCGGACCGTGTTTATTCTTGGGGCGAATGAGGGGGTCTTCCCCGCCTACCCGCCGACGGGCGGTTTATTAAACGATCATGAACGGCGGCAGCTTACAGCCCTCGGTCTGCCGATGGCGGACGATGCCGATCACCAAACCGCCGAGGAACGCTACTATGCGTATATGGCGGTTGCCGCGCCGTCCGAGCGGCTGGTTATCACCTACGTGCAGGCGGCGGCAGGCGAAGCACAGCAGCCGTCCTCGCTGGTGAATACCGTTCGGCAGATTCTGCCGAAGTGTACGATCGGGACCGCCGCCGCTGTCGGCGCGTGTGAG
>CAYVDQ010000002.1:0-24294 GCA_964450615.1 uncultured Eubacteriales bacterium
GGAGATACACTCGGATACGAGTACGTCCATATCCTCGGTACGGCTGTCACGGTACGCGACGGGATCACCGATCATCTTGCCCTGCTTATCCAACAGTACAAAGTCCACGCCCCAGGTATCAATGCCCATCGACAGCGGGATCTTGCCGGCGGCGGCACATTTTTTCATGCCTTCGAGGATACCGCCGAAGAGGTGATCGGTATCCCAGCAGAGGTGACCGTTTTTCTCCACCAGTTTGTTTTCAAAGCGGTGCATTTCTTCTAAAATAATCTTACCGTTTTCCAGGTGTGCCAAGATATGACGGCCGCTCGAAGCGCCGATATCCACGGCTAAATAATAGGTTGCCATCGTCAAAGACTCCTTTACCTAAAAAATTCTTGTTTTCAGTATATCAAACATTCCGGCAAATGGCAAGATATAGAAAAATTTTTCATACGATGTTGACAGCGATCGGTACAAAATGTATGATTGTATTAGTACAGTAATACACGTGAAGGGAGAGAGGCGCATGGGCTGGAAACCGGATCACGGAGCACCGATCTGTCCGCAGATCTGCGAGCAGATGTGTGTGCGCATCGCCAAAGGGAGTTTGGAGCCGCACTCGAAATTGTTGTCGGTGCGGGAGTTGGCGGTGAAACTTGGCGTTAACCCCAACACGGTACAGCGCTCGTATGAACAGCTCGAGCAGCAAGGTGTGCTATATTCCATACCGGGGACAGGGTGGTATGTGTCGGCGGACACAGGCGCGGCGAAAAACGCTGTCGAGCAGTTGGTCCGTGAACACGCCGCGGCGTATTTTGCGGAAATGGAAAATCTGGGGCTGGATATGGCGGCGGCGAAACAGGTTGTAAAGGAGTGGGAAGCATGAGCGAATTGTTGCGTTTGGAAAATCTGACAAAGCGGTACGGCTCGCTAGTGGCACTGGACAATATCAGTCTATCGGTGGAAAGCGGGCGGATCGTAGGTCTGCTCGGACCGAACGGTTCGGGCAAGACGACACTTATTAAGATCCTTAACGGATTGTTGACACCGACGGCGGGTTCTGCGACCGTTTGCGGGCTCGCGCCGGGGGCAACCACCAAAGAGATGGTGGCCTATCTGCCGGATAACAGTTTTTTGAATTCCTGGATGAAGGTGCGGCAGATCGTGGACTTTTACGCGGATTTTTATGCAGATTTCCGTCCGGAACGCGCGTATCAGATGTTGTCGCAGTTAGGGATCTCGCCCGATATGCGGTTGAAGACGTTGTCCAAGGGCAATAAAGAAAAGGTGTGCTTGATCTTGGTGATGAGCCGCGATGCCCGCTTATATGTGCTGGACGAACCCATCGCGGGAGTGGATCCGGCGGCCAGAGATTATGTGATCTCCACCATCATCAACAACTATAATCCGGAGGCGACGGTGCTTATTTCCACGCACTTGATCGCGGATATTGAACAGATCCTGGATGAGGTCATCTTCATTAATCAGGGACATATTTTGCTGCAAAAGACGGTGGACGAGATCCGCGAAGAAAACGGCAAGAGTGTGGACGAGTTGTTCCGGGAGGTGTTCAGATGGTAAAGAAGTTGTTTAAACACGAATGCTTTGCACTGGGACGGGTGTTGCTGCTTGTGCAGGGAATCCTATTGGCGGTCGCGCTCTCTACCCGTGTGATCCAGTTTTTTGAGGCGGATCATTTCGCCTACAACATGGTTCTCGTTCTGGCGGTTATCGTTTTGGTGATTGCTAATCTGGTGAATCTGATGGCGCCGCTTGTGATGGGTGTTGTGCGGTACTACAAGAATTTGTTTACCGCGGAGGGGTATTTGTCGTTTACGTTACCGGTTACTCCGGCCCAGCACCTGTTCGTCAAGCTGTCCGCGACGCTTGTGTTTCAGTTGCTTGCCGTGTGCGTTTCGCTGGTGTCGGTGGTGATCGCCACTGCCGGCGAGGTACTCAGCGAGATCGGCTTGGCGGTGCAGTATTTGCTGAATCATCTAAACATAGTGGCACAGGGCCATACGGTGCTGTTTGTGATCGAATGGATCGTGCTGTGCGCGGTGGTATTCCTTTCGCAACTGCTGTTGTATTATGGGTGTATTTCCATCGGGCAGTTATCGCGTAAGAAGAATCGCGTGCTTGCGGCAGTGGGTGTGTATTTTGGTTATTACGTGATCGTGCAGATCATCAGTACGGTGTTTACCATTGTGATGGGCATCATCAGCGACAACATGGAGATCGCGGACTACGTTTCTACCGCACAGGAGACCATTGCGGCAATCCATATTGGCTTGTGCGGCTTGATCGTGTGGACGTTGATCGTATCGGCGGTGTATTTCCTCATCTCCCACACCATTATGCGCAAAAAACTGAATTTGGAATAAGGAGGGCGCACAATGAAACGATTAGGACAACGAGTGGTAAGCGTGCTGTTGGTATGTTGCCTGTGTGCCGGCCTTACCGGTTGCGGTGCACTCGACGAAGCGCGTGCGCGGCATGCCGCATGGAGTGAAACCGGCAGCGTTTTGCACGGTGAAACGGAATATTTACTCATTGAGGGTTCGGAATATCTGTATCCGTCGATCGACTATCTCAGCGATCCGCTGCGTGTGACCGCGCCGGACGTGCCGGTATTGCTGTCGTTCTTTTTGCAGGAGCTGCTTTACAGCAGTGCAGACGGGATTTTTCTGGAAAGCTTTGAAACGGGATTGTTATATTGCCGCGCCGATCGTTACGCTGAGGTGACACAGAAGCTGCAGAATGGATTTGATACGGTCGGATATTGCTATGACTATTATACGTACGATGAAGAAAGCTATGATTACGTCGAGCATACCTATCGCCTGACCGATGAGGAAGTCGCCGCTGTGGATGCCGTGTTGGCGGCGGGAACGGCAACCGTGATTCCCGCGGTCGCGGACGTTGCTTACGATTACGCAGTCGAGCTGATGAGCTGTGACGAGAGCATGCTGTTCCGCTATTACGTACTGGATGTATGCAGTATTGACGGTGTCTACTACATACTCGGCTTCGACGGCGACACAAACTGGACGATCCAGGTGCCGGCACAGTATACGGCGGGGTTTGATTCGATGCTCAAAGCACCGCGCGAGCAATACGAAGAGGAAGAATCGTGGTACGAGGACGATTACGGCGATTACGACGAGGACTATGATGAGTCGCTCGATTTCGTGATATAAATAAATTACCCGCCCCGACAAGCCGTCGGGGCGGGTAAGGAAAAGATACGGGGTGGCATATTGCCACCCCGTTTATTATTGCGTGGTATAAATAAATCAAAACTGCACCACCGCAAAGTGTGTGGGACGAGATAGAGTGTTGAGGTAGCGGCGAGCCTGCTACTTGAAACGAGGCAGAAACAAGGCAAACTGCTCACCGCAAGGTGCGCAAACCTTTGGGATAGCGGTTTTTGAGTTTTGTTCCGGACACCTTGCCGAAGCCGGTGAGAATTCCGTTTGCCGCCACCCCGGTAAACCCGGCGGGGGTATCGGTGTTGATCTCCTCACCGCGTAGAAACGCGGAGAGACGCGGATCGGTCAGCTCAAGGTTCAGCACGCGACGGCATGATTCCGCCGCAGCCGCCTGAAATACGGCGTGACACGGCTCGGCACGCAGGGTCCGTTCACCGCACAGCTCCGCAACCGACACGCCGGCGCTCAAAACGGTGATGTCATGCACGGCAGGGAACAAGGGCGGCAACAGATGTACCGTATTGCCGAAAGTGGCAAAGGTGCCGTTCGGGGGTTCGGTGAAACACTCGGTGTATAATGACTGCCCCAGCGGCGCGGTGGTATCCTTGCGCGACGGAACAAACGGTGTGATGGGTGCGGTGCTGTTTCCTTCACGATGCAAGAGCGCGATGAAATGCCCCTCGCCGCCGTCACACGGGAAAATGCGGCGGCAGTGGGTGGTATCGACCGTTTTGGCAAAGGCGTGCAGGTCGGGTTCCAAGAACGGCAGGATGCGGTCTGTGTCGAATGCCGGTCTGCCGAACGGTGTGTCGATTTTTTGCAAGGTGAAATCGGGATGATCGTGTAAAAAGCGGATTACCGCACACTCATTTTCCTCCGGCGCAAAGGTGCAGGTAGAGATCACAAGCCTGCCGCCCGGACGGACACAGCGTGCCGCGTTATCCAAAATACCGTGGCTGCGTTTGGCGCACAGACGGACGGTATCCTCGCTCCAATCGGGAATGGCATCGAGTTCTTTGCGGAACATGCCCTCGCCGGAACAAGGAACGTCGGCAAGTACGGCGTCAAACCAATGGGGTAATGCGGCGGCAACCCGCGCGGTATCGCCGCAGGAGGTGACGCTGTTACGCACGCCAAGGCGCTCGAGGTTTTGCAGTAAAATACGGGCACGGGCGGGGACGTATTCATTTGCCCAGAGCAAGCCCTCACCTTGCAATTCGGCGGCGATCTGGGTGGATTTACCGCCGGGTGCGGCGCACAGATCCAATACCCGCTCGCCGGGGGCAGGGGCTAATACCGTGACCGCCGACATCGCAGAAGGTTCTTGCATATAATAGGCACCTGCATGGTGCAACGGATCGGCGCCCGCGCGAAATTCCGCTGCGGTCGCGCCGCCGTTTTGCGAAAACGGAACAGCCTCCACGTCAAACGGTAGCAGCTTCCACAGCGCGGCGGGAGCAACTTTCAAGGTGTTGGCGCGCAGCCCGCGCGTGGCGAGTGGCTGATTCCATGCGTCAAAGAACGCCGCATACTCGGACCCGAGCAGGCGGCGCATCCGTGACTCAAAACTTGAGGGGAGTATCATGCGTTTTCCTCCGATTTGCGGTTGCGGGCACGCACCGAACGTTTTTGTTTAACAGATTCGACCGCATCCTCTTCGGTTGTTTCAAAATACGTGGGGGTGAGCCGATCCGCTTCGGCGAGCTTCGCTGCGCGACGGTCGGTGTGATCGTCCCAAAAGATCGGGAACATTAACAGCGGGATCAGAACAGGGGACATGTGACGGTACATGGCAGTCCACAGTGAAATGCCGGCGGGACCGCGCTCCGTTATCACGACAGCGAGCGTATCCTTAAGTTCAAGCGCCGCCACAACGAACAAAACCGCTGCCGCCGCAGCGGTTAAAAGCGGAATGAGTTTTCCGCGGCGCAGAGCAAAAAAGACGATTACGGACACGGCCATCAGCGCCGTCGCGACAATGAGAAGTGTCGGATTGACCAGCCTTTCACCCAACGAAATACTGAGTATGGCTCCGATTTGGATAAGCGTGGTGAGTGCCAGTACGATCCACACCAGCACACGGCAAACGGACACGAACGTACGCATAAGCAGTCTACTCCTTTACAAGCGCGTTGAAAACAGTATCAGTGTAGCATAAAAAGGCGCGTTTGTAAACACCGATAAAAAAGGCTTGATTTTTTTAATAAAGCGTGTTATACTACTTCATGATGATAGAAGTTTAGTAAAGGAGTGGGGCGACCCGCTCCTTTGCGTTTGTTTGGAGGTGTGCGAATGGCTGGGCAAAAACGGAGCGGTTCCGGCGGAAACGTCGTTGCCGTGTGCCGTGCATTGGCAGAGCCCCTTGCCGAGCAGGCGGGCGTGTCGATCTGGGACGTTCGGTTTGTCAAGGAGGGCGCAGATTGGTTTTTGAGGATCATCATTGACAAGGAGGAGGGCGTCACCATCAACGATTGCGTGGAGATGACGCATCTGCTCAATCCCGTGTTGGATAAGGCCGATCCCATCGCGCAGTCGTATTGCTTGGAAGTCATGTCTCCCGGCATTGAACGGGAACTGACACGGCCGGAGCATTTTGAGGCGTATCAGGGATTGCCGGTCACGGTCAAGCTGTATCGACCGGACGAGAGCGGTCAGCGCGAATTTGTGGGGTTGCTCCTTGGCAACGCCGACGATCAGCTCGTCATAGAGGACGAGAACGAACAAAAGCGGATATTCTCCCGCAAAGATGTCGCGGCAGTACACGCCGTGGATCTGTGGGATGACGATAGTACAATGGAGGAATAAGGAAAAATGGCTAACAATAACGCAGAATTTTTTGAGGCTTTACAACTGCTGGAAAAGGAGAAAGGAATCGACGGTGAATACCTGCTGGAAAAAATCCGTGCCGCTATCGTGCTGGCTGTAAAAAAGGATTACGGCGGAAAAGAAAACATCGTGGTTATCATGGAACCGTCTACCGGTGAGTTCTCCGTTTCGCTGCGTAAGACGGTAGTGGAAGAAGTCCTGGATCCTGATGAGGAGATGCTTCCCGAGGAAGCCGTGCGCTATTCCAAAAAGGCGAAGGTCGGCGACGTGGTGGAGATCAAACTCGAAACCAAGCAGTTCGGCCGTATCGCGGCACAGACCGCCAAGCACGTGATCCGTCAAGGCATTCGCGAGGCGGAACGCGGACAGAAATTCCTTGAGTTCCAGCGTCACAATCAGGAGTTGGTGACAGCGCTTGTTACCCGTGTGGATCCCAAGACCGGTGCCGCTACGGTGGAGATCGGTAAATCCGAAGCCGTGCTTCCTAAAACTGAGCAGGTCGGTGAAGAGGTGCTCCGTGAGGGTATGCGCGTAAAGGTATACGTCGTGGACGTTAAGGACGGCGAGAAGGGTCCCCGCGTGCTGATTTCCCGCACGCATCCGGGATTGGTCAAGCGGTTGTTTGAAATGCAGGTGCCGGAGATCTTTGACGGTACGGTCGAGATCAAGGCTGTATCCCGCGAAGCGGGTTCCCGCACGAAACTTGCGGTGCTGGCTCACGACGAGAACGTGGATGCCGTCGGCGCTTGTATCGGCGCGAAGGGTATCCGCGTGGCCGAGATCGTGGAAGAACTCGGCGGCGAAAAGGTTGATATTATCGAATACAGCGAAGAGCCGGAGAAGTTCATTGCCGCGGCGTTGGCACCCGCAAAGGTCGTCAGCGTAGAGGTGGATCCGGACGGAGCCAAAGCGTGCCGCGCAACGGTGCCGGATGCACAGTTGTCGCTGGCGATCGGTAACAAGGGTCAGAATGCTCGACTTGCCGCAAAGCTGACCGGCTGGAAGATCGATATCCGCCCCGAAAGCGGATTCTACGGCGAAGACGAGGAGTAAATCGGAAAGAAGGGAACAGGTATGCAGCAAAGGCGGATACCGCTTCGCAAATGCACCGGATGCGGTGAAATGAAACCGAAAAAAGAATTGGTGCGGATCGTCAAGGATCCCGAAGGGGCAATCTCGCTGGATCGCACCGGCAAAAAGGCCGGTCGCGGCGCATACATTTGTCCCGAGGAGGCGTGTCTTGCCGCAGCGAAAAAAGCGCGGCGGCTGGAAAAAGCGTTTTCCTGTCAGATCCCCGATGCCGTGTATACACAGTTGGAGGAGGCATTACAAACGAATGACGGCTGACAAACTGATCGGGCTGCTCGGGATGTGCCGCCGCGCCGGTCGCTTAGTGACCGGGTTTGATGCGGTAGTCGGACTGTGCAGTACCGAAAAGGCACTCCTAATGATTGCCGGTAATGCCGCCGAGCGCACCGTCAAGGAGTTGCGTTTCCGATTACCGGTGCAGACCGTGTATCGGTTGCCTCTTACCAAAGAAGAAACGGCGCGCGCCATCGGCTCACACAAGCCGATCGCCGTGCTCGCTACGGCAGACGAGGGCTTCTCGAAAGCCATTTTACAGTACGTAGAGGAGGAATCCCATTATGATGATTAAATATCGTGTCAGCGACGTTGCCAAGGATTTTGGAGTTGCCGGCAAGGAAATTATTGAGTTGCTCAGCCAATTTTCGGATACCCCGAAGAAGAGTGCGACGGCGCTGGCGGAGGACGAACTGGATATCGTTTTTGAGCATTATACGCAAAAGTATAATATGGAAAATTTAGATGCCTATTTTGCCGAGGCGGAGGAGCGCCGCGTTGCGAAGGTGGAAAAAGCTGCCGAAGCCGAGAAAACGAAGCGGGCGGAGGAAGCCAAACAAGCAAAAGAGCAGGCTGCAGCGGTTCCGGATGAGAACAGTCCGGTTGCAGCGGCACTTGCGGCGAAAGCCAATGCGCCGAAAAAGGAAAAGGTGAAACAGCCTGCACCTGCTCGCGCACCCATTGAGCGCCGCACGGTGGATACCCGTTCGGTGCAGACTAATATCGGTAATAAATACGATGAAAAGTTTGATGTGATGGCGCAAACCTCCAACCGCGTGCGCGGTGACGGCGGTGCTATCAAAAAACAGAAGATCAATCAGAAATCCCAGCAGTATAAGAAGCCGCAGCGTCGCCGTGAGACTGAAGCGGAGAGACTCAACCGTATTCAGATGGAGCGTAAGCAGAAGCAGATGACCATCACGGTGGGCGAGACCATCACGGTATCCGAGCTGGCAACACGCCTCAAAGCGACGGTTGCCGAGGTTATCAAGAAATTGATGGTGCTCGGCATGATGGTGACGGCAAACGAGGAAATCGATTTCGATACCGCGTTTTTGGTGGCGGAGGAATTTCACGCCAAGGTTGAGCGCGAGGTCGTAGTGACCATTGAAGAACGCATCATTGATGATCACGAGGACGAGGATACCGATCTGCAGTCCCGCGATCCCATCGTGGTGGTCATGGGTCACGTTGACCACGGTAAGACCTCGGTGTTGGATGCGATCCGCAAGACGAAGGTGACCGACGGCGAAGCCGGCGGTATTACCCAGCATATCGGTGCGTACCGTACCAAGATTCAAGGACAGTCGATCACGTTCCTGGATACCCCCGGTCACGCAGCGTTTACCGCCATGCGTGCCCGCGGTGCACAGGTGACGGATATTGCGATCTTGGTCGTGGCTGCCGACGACGGTATTATGCCGCAGACCATTGAAGCAATTAACCACGCGAAAGCCGCCGGCGTGTCTATTATCGTGGCGATCAACAAAATGGATAAACCCACCGCCAACCCCGACAAAGTTATGCAACAGCTCACCGAGTATGAACTGGTGCCTGAGGAGTGGGGCGGCGACGTGATCTGTGTGCCGGTATCGGCACTGACCGGTAACGGTATCGACAAGTTGTTAGAATCGGTGCTGCTCGTCGCGGAGATCAAGGAACTCAAAGCAAATCCCGACCGCGCTGCAAAGGGTACGGTTATTGAGGCGCGTTTGGATAAAGGCCGTGGCCCGATTGCGACGCTCTTGGTACAAAACGGTACGCTACGTGCCGGTGATATTGTTGTCGCGGGTACGGCGGTCGGCCGCGTGCGTGCGATGGTAGATGACTGCGGACGCAAGGTCACGGTAGCGGGTCCGTCGGTGCCGGTTGAGATCATGGGCCTTGCCGAAGTGCCGACCGCGGGTGACGTATTCAATGCGGTATCGGATGAGCGACTGGCACGTGAACTCGTGGAGCAGCGTAAGCAGTCCGCGAAGGAAGAACAGTTCAAGATGTACCAGAAGGTTACGTTGGATAACCTGTTCGATCAAATGCACGCCAACGATATGAAGGAACTGAACGTCATCGTCAAGGCGGACGTTCAAGGCTCGGTCGAGGCACTGCGTCAGTCCATCGAAAAACTCTCCAACGACGAAGTGCGCGTGCGTGTGATCCACGGCGCTGTGGGCGCTATCAGCGAGAGCGATATCATGCTCGCTCAGGCATCCAAGGCGATCGTCGTCGGCTTTAACGTTCGTCCCGAGCCGCTGGCACAGGTTGCTGCGGAGCAGGCAGAGGTGGATATGCGGATGTACCGCATCATCTACGATTGTTTGGATGAGATTGAGGCGGCGATGAAGGGGATGCTCGCGCCCAAGACGCGTGAAGTGCTGCACGGTCGTGCAGAAGTGCGTCAGGTGTACCGCATTACCGGTGTCGGCCTGGTTGCCGGTTGCTACGTGCTGGACGGCAAGGTGTACCGCAACGATCTGTTGCGCATCGTGCGTGATGGCATCATCATCGGCGACGACAAGATGATTTCGCTCAAACGCTTTAAGGATGACCAGCGTGAAGTCGCTCAAGGATATGAGTGCGGTATCGGTCTGGAGAAATTCACCGATATTCAAGAGGGCGACATTTACGAAACCTATATCATTGAGGAATATCGCGATTAAGTAACAGACTAAGGAGGGATCGATATGGGAAGTTTTCGAATGGACCGCACGGGCGAGGATATTATGCGGGAACTCACCGCGATCCTGCGCACCGTGAAGGATCCGCGCGTGACGGGGCTTATCAGCATCGTACGCGCCGATGTGACACGGGATATGTCCTATGCCACGGTATATATCAGCTCCATGGACGGCATCGAAGCGGCAAAGACCGCGGTCAAGGGGTTAACCTCTGCTGCCGGCTATATGCGGCGTGAGTTAGGACTGGCGCTTAAATTGCGTCACGTGCCGGAACTGCGGTTTGTCGCGGACGATTCTATCGCGTACAGTTCACATATTGCCGAACAACTCGGACGGCTGAAGAATGAAAAACAAGGAAACGGAGAAAACGGATGAGTAAGCGTGTCACCGTAAACGAAGCGGCGGACATGCTCGCCGCCGCTGACCGTATTCTGATCTTAATTCATCATTTTCCCGATGGGGATACCATCGGCTCGGGATTTGCACTGTGCCACGCGTTGCAGGTGCTGGGTAAGACCGCACGTGTTATGTGTCACGATGCGATTCCGGAGAAATATAACTATATGGTAAGTGCCGTGCCGCAGCCGGACTTTGAGCCGGACTTTATCTGCGCGGTAGATGTTGCGGATGCTAAGTTGCTCGGCGAATCGCTGCAGTCGTACGCGGATCGAGTGGATCTGTGTATCGACCATCACGGCTCACACCGCGAATTTGAAAAACAGTTGCTCTTGGACGCGTCGATGGGTGCGAATGCGATGATCATCCTGCAGGTGATCGAGGCTATGGGCGTCAACGTTGACCAAACGATGGCGGATTGTCTGTATACCGGCATTGCCACCGATACGGGGTGTTTCAAGTACAGCAATACCACTCCGCTCGCGCACCGTATGGCGGCGCAGTTGATGGAGGCAGGCGCGCAGGCGGAGCCGATCAACCGTACGATGTTTGACGTCAAATCCCGCGCACGCATGCAACTGGAAAAGCTGGCACTGCAATCCATTTCGTTCTACGATCACGATCGTACGGCAGTGATGTGTGTGACCGCTGACATGATCCGGGAAAGCGGTGCTGAAGAAAACGACATGGAAGGCTTATCCCCGCTGACACGGCAGATCGAAGGTGTCTGGGTCGGTGTCATGCTACGTGAGAAAGTAAACGGGGATTACAAGGTCAGTATTCGCACCGGTACGCATGCCGATGCCGCGGCGATCTGCGGATTGCTTGGTGGCGGCGGTCATCCGCGTGCGGCGGGTTGTACGCTGTCGGGAACGGCTGACCAAGTGGTTGCCCAGGTGCGCGAGGCGATCCACCAAGCCGTACCGCGTATAATTGAGGTGCGGTAATGAATGGCATTTTATGTGTGGACAAGCCGCAGGACATGACGTCTTTTTCATGTTGCGCGTTACTCAGGCGGTTGACCGGTGAAAAAAAAGTCGGTCACGCAGGTACGCTGGATCCGATGGCAACGGGCGTGTTGCCGTTGATGTTCGGCAAGGCAACACGCGCGATTCCGCTGTTGCCCACACACAACAAACGATATCACGCAACGTTGCAATTCGGCAAGTGCAGTGATACCTTGGATATCTGGGGAAACGTGACCGATACGGGTCACGCGCCTCCGACGTTGTCGGCGATTGAGGCGGCATTGCCCGCCTTTCGCGGTGAGATCTTACAGGTGCCGCCGATGATGTCGGCACTCAAAAAAGACGGCGTGCGATTGTACGATCTGGCAAGACAAGGCATTGAGATCGACCGTGAAGCGCGACCGATCACGATCCACGCGTTGGAGATCGTGGCATACGATGCCGCAAGCGGACTGCTGCAGCTGCGTTGCGAATGTTCTGCAGGCACCTATATCCGCACCTTATGCGATGATCTGGGGCGCGTGCTTGGTTGCGGTGCGGTGATGACTGCACTTCGCCGCGAGATGGCAGCAGGGTACGCATTATCCGCGTGCTTGACGCCCGACGACTGTCGAAGGGCGGCAGAGGATGGCACTTTGCTGAGTAAAATATTACCGGTGGATACGGCATTTACCGTGTATCCTGCCGTGACGGTAACCGCAGCGCAGGCGGTGCGGTTTTGCAACGGCGGCGAGCTGTCGGTGGATCGGGTAAGCGGTCTGCCGCAAGATGCCGAAACGGTGCGTATCTATGATCCGGAGCAAACCTTTTTAGGGCTCGGCCGTGCGGATGCGGAAGCGGTACGAGTGTTGCGTATATTCATATAAAGGAGGTATTCCTGTATGAGTGAAGAAGAGATCCGTTTGGAACAAGAGGAGACCCGTGAACCGATTGCGGAAGAAATACCGGTTTCGATGCGTGTGAAACGGCATCGTCGTATTCGGTATGCGGCACCGCTTGGGTTTTTGGTGCTGTTGTTTGCGCTCATTGGGGTGATCTCGGTCGTTGTTACGGCGATCGGCTGGATCGTGCAGGCGAATGACGATACCGCACTGCGCGAAGAACTGTATACGTTCCTTGATCCGGTTATGCAATTCTGCCCGTCGGAATTCGACAGCGTGGATGCTACCGAGGATGCCGATCCGCTGTTGCTTGCGGCGGTGTACCGTGTATCCGAGGCGGAACGCATCCGTCAGCTGCGTGAGCGCGATGAGAAATGTGCCTATCCGGTGGAGGAGACACAGTACCGTATGATCGTGCCGCAGACGACCATTGAGGAATCGTATCGGTATCTGTTCGGTGAAACGACTCTCACGCACCGCACGATCGGTGACGTGGAGTACAAGACCGAAAACAGCTGCTATTATGTGCCGATGACGATCAATACCTCGGGCTACACACCGGTGCTGGGTAAAATTACGCATAAGAAGGACGTCTATACCGTGCAGGTAGCGTACGTATCCGATGCGGATATTCAGTACGACGAGCGCGGCAACGCCATTGAACCGACGGTTGATATGGCAAAATACAGCCAGCGCTATACTGTGCAACAGAACGATGACGGCAGTTGGATGCTGCTTTCGGTTTCGGCAGATAAATAAGCAAAATAAGAAGGCGGGCTCGCAAAATTTGCGAGCCCGCCTTTTGCGTCTTAGCGCAGAGAAAAGTTGATTAAAGCCGGATAAATACTGGGGCTTTTGGCGATTTTCAAAGAAAAATTTTTGACGAAAACAAAACATTTGACCTATACAAAGCAAAAGCGAGGTGAATTTCACCTCGCTTTTGTTATTGTCTATTGCACAATTCAAAGTAGTTGCCTTTTTTATCCAACAACTCTTGGTGAGTGCCGGTTTCAATGATTCGTCCTTTTTCCATAACAATGATTTTGTCGCAGGTTTTTATAGTTGAGAGTCTATGCGCAATAATAATACAAGTCATATCATTGTTTAAATTGAAAATGGTGTCCTTAATTGCACTTTCTGTAATGGTGTCGAGGTTACTTGTGGCTTCGTCAAAAATAATCAGTTTTGGCTTGCGCAATAATGCACGCGCAATTGCTAAGCGCTGCCGCTGGCCACCTGATAAATTTTTGCCGTTTTCGTCGAGAAATGTATCATAGCCAAAAGGCAACTCGGAAATGAAAGAATCGGCGTTTGCAAGCTTACAAGCTTCTTCAATTTCTTTGTCTGTTGCAGACGGATTGGCTAATAATAAATTGTTTTTTACGGTATCAGAAAACAGAAAAGTGTTTTGATCTATGTATGAAATATTATTTCTTAACCAATCAGTCGAAATGGAGTTCAAAGCATTACCATCTATTAAGATTTGTCCGTTTTCCGGAGAGTAAAATTTCAAAAGTAATTTTACAAGGGTTGTTTTTCCGCAGCCGCTTTCGCCTACAATAGCAACTTTTTCCCCTTTGCTGATTCCAAACGATACGTTCTTTAAAACCAATTCGCGATTCCCGTAACGAAAATCAACGTTGGAAAAAGAAATGTTGTTAAATGTTGTGTTTGAGTCTTGTTTTGAATCCGTTTCTTCAATGGGAATATCCAATATATCATTCAGTCTTTCAGCGGCGATAACGGCAGTTTGCATCATGGGCTGTAAAGCTATCAAGTTTTTAATAGGCTCGGTAAAATAGGCAAGCAATGCGTAGAATGTGATTAGCGAACCAATCGTTACTTGATTGGCTATTACCATTCCAAAGCCAACCCAAAGAATAATAACAGTGCCTATAAGTTCTATCAAATCACAAATACTATCTTGTGAAACTGAAAGAATACTGTTTTTAAACGCGGAGTTAATAAGCCTTGTGAATTTGGCAGTATTTTTATTTTTTGCCGATGCCTCGATGCGGTTTGCTTTTACTGTTTCAATTCCGTCTATCGACTCTTTCAAGTATGATTGTACGCGAGCGTTGTTTTCCATAACCTCGTGATTGATATGTTCAAGCGGTTTTTTATAACAAAGAATAATAATGGCATAGAGAATAATCATTATTAAAGATATGTAAAACAAGATGGTATTTTCCACATAGAGAATAATGCCGCAGGCTATTACCATAAAGGAATCTAACAATAACGTAAGCGTTGCGCCCGAAACAGCCTCTCTGACCGCATCGGCATCTGAAAAGCGAGACAAATATTCTCCCGTTTTACGAGTGTTTACAGCCGACATCGGCAGATCAATAATATGATCATAATATGGGATCATCAGCCGTAAATCTATTTTTCGTGACACAAGGGATATGAGATACCCTCTCGAAAATTGAATGCCTGCCTGTAGAATATATAATCCAATTAAGCAAATAAAAAACAGATTAAAGTTAGAGGCGTTATCAGTGACAAAGCTGACAACTTTATCTAATATGTTTTCAGGTTCGGCAACCGTTTCTTCGGTTATATGTTCGTGTTCGTTGGTGCAACCGTCATCACAAGCAACTGTTTCGTTTGTGGTATAAAAATCATCAATAATAATCTCAAACACAAACGAGCCAATAATGCCGATAACGGAAATAATTAAAGATAAAATGACAACGGTCGTTAATTTTGAATATTGTCCTTTAAGCAAGGAAAAGAATTTTTTGAAACTGCCTTTTGTAAAATTACCTTTTTGAAAATCGGCAGTTTTTTCAAAGGTTACAATATATCCGTTCCAAAGCTCTGCAAATTGTTCTACGGTATACTTCACTTTTCCTTTTGCGGGGTCGGCTACTATAAATTTGTTGTTTTTTATGTTCAACACAACAACAAAGTGTTGCATATAGTCTTCGGTAATAATATGCGCAATAAAGGGGAATTGGATGTCACCTCTTTGCATGCCATCTAATAATTCTTCTGTGTTGCCTGATAACGCTTCTGCATGAAAGCCGATTTTCTGTGCAGCATCACAAAGGCCGTAAAGGTTTGCACCGTTTTGGTCTGTTTTCGTCAGTTCTCTGTATTTAGAAATGGAATGTTTTAACCCGTAATGTGCGGCGATCATGGACAGGCAAGCCGCGCCGCAATCCCGTTCGTCGTGTTGCTTTATGTATTTCATTTCATTTTCCTTCTTTAGAAATAAACGGTAGACTATTCCTACCGTTTATAGTGCTCTGCTGAGCTGCTGTAATGTTTAAATAGGCATTACCAACACTTACCGCCCCAAGCGTGTCTTAAACCTGCTTCGTATTCTGCTTGTTTGATGCAAGATTTCCAGCCACGGAAAAGAACAGCTATAGTCCATTTCATTTCCTTTCTTTTTCCACATACGTAACAAGTAGCGTATCTTGCGCCACCCTCAACATTACGCATTTCCATACTGTTAAGTTTTTTCATTCATTTCACCTCCTTTTTTGAGTCCCCTTAAACGAAAGAAAGCGGAATAGTCACTTCCCAATGTTCGGCAGGAACTAATCTTCTTATAAATATACACTATAACCGCTTATTTGTCAATGCAAATGGGAAGTATAATTCTTATATACAGATGGATAGGGGGAAGAAAAGTGCTTGTTTTGAATTTAACCGATATTGGCAACAGATTATATAAAATCAGGAAATCCAAAGGACTTACACAAGCTGAAGTTGCAGAAAAAGCAGATTTTTCTGACCGCACTTATGCTGATATAGAACGCGGTAGTACAAATATGCGACTTGAAACATTGCTCAAAATATGCGACGCATTGAACATCACACCGAACGATATATTAGTTGCTGAAAATAATATTGAAATTACAGAACAAGATATTGCCGATGCTATTAAAATTTGTTCAAACACCGAAAAAGAAACTGCATTAAAATTATTAAGTGTATATGTTGATTCTTTGAAATAATCAAAGTATATAACTCCTTTGTTGACAGATAACAGAAAAGTTATCAAATCAATAAGGGGGTTTTTATTTTGCGCAGTATAAATTCCCTTTTATCACAAATAATAGCAACACAATTTGAATTTCTTGTAGGGCGGTGCCTTGGTGCCGCCGTCAATTCCCGCAAATCATAAACGGCGGGAGCAAGCCCCCGCCCTACGATGTATTTGTAAAAGGAGAATTTATATATTATGAAAGCAACAGGTATTGTACGTCGTATAGAGGATTTAGGGCGTGTTGTGAGGGGCGTTGATGTTTCCCAATAACGGATACCGTAAAAAAGGCGGCTTCACCATAATTGGTGAAGCCGCCTTTTTTGGCAGTTTATTTTAAGAATCCGTTGACGATCTGCTCTTCTGCCTCTTGCTCGGTGAGGCCAAGAGTCATCAGCTTGATCAGCTGTTCACCCGCGATCTTGCCGATCGCCGCCTCGTGAATGAGGCTGGCTTCCAAATGGTTTGCCATGATCTCGGGAATCGCACACACGCTGGCGTCGTCCATTAAAATAGCGTCACATTCCGTGTGACCGGCGCAACGGTTGTTACCGTTGATGCGGGATAAAAACCGCTGTTTAGAGCGATCCTTCGCGACCGAGCGAGAGATCACGTTGGCGGAACTGTCCTCACCGTTTAAGTTAACGGTGAAGTCCGTTTCGGCAAATTGACCGCCGTGGGTCATCAGTTTTTCGCGAATGACCAGCGAGGCTCCCGCCGCCACGGTGGCATCGGTGATGCGTTTGGTGGAGTCTACACCCTTGATTTGGGTGGTTTCCAATTCCATCGTCGCACCCTCTTCCAACACAATGACCGTGTGAGGGTTCATGACGCGCTTGCCGTTGCCGTCGCCATCACCGTAGTGCTTTTCGGCGTACCGCACCTTGGCGTTTTTTCCGACAAAGAAAGAATGCACACCGTCGTGACGCGATTCGTCGTCGCCGCTGTTGTGAATGCCGCAGCCCGCGACGATGGTGACGTCGGCATCGTCGCCGATGAAGAAGTCGTTATACACCAGTTCGGTCAAACCGCTTTGGCTGATGATGACCGGAATGTGCACGCTCTCTCCCTTGGTGCCGGGCTTGATGCGAATATCGATGCCGGGCTTGTCCGTTTTGGTGACGATATCAATGTTGGCGGTGGTGCTGCGACCCGATAACTCGCCGTTGGCGCGGATGTTGTACGCGCCTTCCGGAACACTGTGCAGGTCGGCGACCGCCTCTAATAAGGTTTTTTCAATCGTATCCATAAGGTTCTCCTTATTTGAGCTTATCCGTCAAAGCGGAGCAAGGGCCGCCTTGATTTAACATTTTGGGCAAAATGACATCAGGGGTGCCGATGTCCGAAACGGTACCGTTTGATACCACCACAATTTTATCGGCAATCTTTAGGATGCGCTCCTGATGCGAGATGATGAGAATGGAGCCGCCCTTCTTCTCGTGCATATTTTCGAACACCTGAATGAGATTTTGGAAGCTCCATAGATCGATGCCTGCCTCGGGTTCGTCAAAGATGGACAGCTTGGTACCGCGAATCATCACAGTTGCGATCTCGATACGCTTTAGCTCACCGCCCGACAGGCTGGCGTTGACTTCGCGGTGGATATAGTCCTTTGCGCACAGCCCAACCTCCGACAAATAGGTGCATGCCTCCGACACCGACATGGTTTTGCCTGCTGCCAAAGACAGCAGATCGTGTACCGTGATGCCCTTGAAACGCACCGGTTGCTGAAACGCAAAGCTGATACCCTTTTGCGCACGTTCGGTGATAGACAGGTTGGTAATGTCCTCGCCATTCAGCAAGATCTGTCCTGCGGTGGGGGTAAGGATACCCGCGATGATCTTGGCGAGCGTGGATTTGCCGCCACCGTTCGGGCCGGTGATTGCCACAAATCGCTCGTCAACCGTCAGGCTGATGTCGTTTAAAATGTCAATGGGCTTGTCCCCGTCGGTGACGGTATACCCAATATGTTTAAGTTCGAGCATGGTTGTCCTCCTAGTGTGACAGGATTCGAACCCTGTCATAGTTTCGCACGCCGCCTTTATCCGTGCGGCTTTGCGCTCGTTTTTGCAAGGCGTCAGCCTTGCGGCAACCTCGCGCTTCTCCGCACAAAAAACTCGGCGGCAGAAACGCTTTGCCCTTACAAATTGAGAAATTTTTGCTTCGCCTAAGCCGCGAAGCGCCGCTATCCTGGCGGATCGCAAGCGACAAGGCAACGGCGAACGGGAATTTCTCATTTGTAAGGTGTGACAGGGTTCGAATCCTGTCACACTAATTCCATATCCTATATAGTTTACCATGTTTTTACGTGAAATAAAAGAGAAATTGACAAGTTTTTTATTTTTTGAAAGCGATGCGGCGTATTTCGGCTTGCGAGTTTGACTCTTTTGTGATATACTGCTGATATATCGTTGTGTAGAAAGGGTTATCGAGAATGAAAAAATACATCTCCATCTTATTGGCGGGCGTGCTTCTCTTCTCGTTGTTTTCTATGGGCACCTTTACGGTGTCGGCGGCTCTTGAAAACAAGACTTTCGAGGAATACGTCTACGTTGTCGTCGATGAAATGGCTACCATTATCGACGTGCAAACCGATATCAGCGGGGAGGTTGTTATCCCCTCTTCCATTGAGGGGTACCCGGTCACGGGTATTGACGATCGCGCGTTTGACGAATGCGATCAAATTGTCACTTTAAAAATTCCTTCCGTCGTTACCTACATCGGCGAGGGAGCGTTCGAAGAATGCGCGTCGTTAACGAAGTTCATTGTCGGTTTCGGAAATAAAGCCTTTTGTGCGCGCGACGGTGTTTTGTTTAACAAAGACACCACCACGTTGATCTGCTATCCTCCCGCTAAAGCAGACACGGCGTTTGCCATTCCTGACGGCGTGAAAAAGGTTGATACGATGGCATTTGCGTATGCCCCCTACCTGGAGCAAATTACGGTTGCCGACGGTGTACAGAGTTTGGGAGATCAAGCGTTTTATCGGTGTACCGGGCTCAAACAGATCACGTTTGGTACCGGCTTAACGAAGATCGGGGAGGAGACTTTTGCCCATTGTACCGCGCTTACCTCCATCACGATTCCGAACAGCGTTAAGAGTGTGGGTATGGCGGCGTTTGCGGAGTGTAGCAAGTTGTCGGACGTGACCGTCGGGCGTGGCTTGACAAGCCTGAACGGCACGTTGTTTTTGAACTGTACCGCATTAAAAACAATTGCGCTGCCGGATAACTTGACCACCATTACCGGCAGTGCTTTTTCGGGATGCAGCGCGCTCGAAAGCATCACCATTCCCAAGAGTGTCGTACACATCGGCAGTTATGCTTTTTTCGGTTGCGATAATCTTAAAACGGTTTCGTATACGGGTTCCGAAGCAGAACGCAACGACCTTATGATCGGCGCGAAGAATGAGGCGGTGAATGCAGCACAGTGGCAGTACGGTGCGCCGTCGGCAGAGCCGCCTGCCGGGGATACGTCTGTCGGCCCGCAACCCATCAGCGGCCCCGACAGCAACGTTATCTGGGGCTGGGTGATAATCGGCGGTATTATGGCCGTTCTGACAGCCGCGCTCGCGGCGGTGATCGTCTCGTTGGTGAAAGGCATCAAGCAAAGAACATAAAGAAAAAGGGCTGATACGAAAAAGTATCGGCTCTTTCTTTACTTATTCGGAGTTTTGTGGTATACTATATTGATATTATTTTTTGAGAGGCGGTGGGCATGTGGATAAATTTATTTTACACTCCAACTATAAGCCCACCGGCGATCAACCGCAGGCGATTGAAGCACTTTCAAAAGGCGTGCTTTCGGGCAAGAAAGAACAAACCTTGCTCGGTGTTACCGGCTCGGGCAAGACCTTTACGATGGCGAACGTGATCGCGAACGTGAACAAGCCGACACTCGTTCTCGCTCACAATAAAACCCTCGCCGCACAGTTGTGCAGTGAGTTTAAGGAGTTTTTCCCTGAGAATGCGGTGGAATATTTCGTTTCCTACTACGATTATTATCAGCCGGAGGCGTATATTCCATCAACGGATACCTATATTGAAAAGGATTCTGCCATCAACGATGAGATCGATAAGCTGCGCCATTCCGCAACTTGCGCGCTGTCGGAACGGCGGGATGTGATTATTGTTGCCAGTGTGTCCTGCATCTACAGTTTGGGAAGCCCCATTGATTACCGTAACATGATTATTTCGTTGCGCCCCGGTATGCACAAACAGCGTGACGAACTGCTCGCGAAACTGGTGGATCTGCAATACGAGCGTAATGACATCAATTTCGTGCGCAACAAATTCCGTGTGCGCGGCGACGTGGTGGAGATCTTTCCCGCGTATTCCAACGATTCGGTCATTCGCGTGGAGTTTTTCGGGGACGAGATCGACCGCATCAGCGAGGTCAATCCGCTTACCGGTGAACTCAAAGGCTTGCTCGGGCATATCGGGATCTATCCCGCATCGCACTACATCGTGCCGCCGGATAAGATGGAGGTCGCAATTGCGGAGATTGAGCGGGAACTCGAACAGCGTCTTGTGGAATTCAAGGCTGAAAACAAGCTGCTTGAAGCCCAACGGCTGTTACAGCGCACACGCTACGATATTGAGATGCTCCGTGAGATCGGCATCTGCAAGGGGATCGAAAACTACTCGCGTATTTTATCAGGGCGCGCCCCCGGCTCACAGCCGTTTACGCTGCTCGACTATTTTCCCGATGATTTTTTGCTGTTTGTGGATGAATCGCACGTCACCTTGCCGCAGGTGCGCGGCATGTTCGGCGGCGACCGCGCCCGCAAAACGACTCTGATTGATTACGGCTTCCGTTTGCCGAGTGCATACGATAACCGTCCCTTAAATTTTGATGAGTTTTACAGCCACCTAAATCAAGTGGTATTCGTGAGTGCAACGCCGGGTGATCTCGAACGCGAACGCGGCGGAAAGCCGGTCGAGCAGGTGATTCGCCCGACGGGGCTTGTGGACCCCGAGGTTACCGTCAAGCCGGTGGAGGGGCAGATCGACGATCTGCTTTCCGAGATCCGCCTGCGTACCGAGCGGTCGGAGAGGGTGCTGGTGACCACGCTGACCAAGAAAATGGCGGAAGACTTAACGGCATATTTGGAAAATGTCGGTGTCAAGGTGCGGTATATGCACCACGATATTGATACCATGGAACGCATGGAGATCATCCGCGATCTGCGGCTGGGCGAATTTGACGTGCTGGTGGGTATTAACCTGCTGCGTGAAGGCTTGGATATTCCCGAGGTATCGCTGGTGGCGATATTAGATGCGGACAAGGAAGGCTTTTTGCGATCCGAAACGTCGTTGATCCAGACTATCGGTCGCGCGGCACGTAATGCGAACGGGCAGGTCATCATGTATGCGGACGCCGTCACACCGTCGATGGAGCGCGCCATCACCGAAACCAATCGTCGCCGCGAGATTCAGATGCGGTATAACGAACAACACGGCATTGTGCCACGTACCATCGTAAAGCAGGTGTCGGATATTCTGCAGATCACGCCGACCGCCGAGCCTGCGCGGAACGAAAAGGGACGTAAGTTGACACGTGCTGAGCGCGAACAGCGTATAGAACAGCTCACGCGGGAGATGCGTCATGCCGCCAAGCTGTTGGAATTTGAGCACGCTGCGTGGTTGCGTGATGAGATCGAGAAGCTGAAAAACCGGTAAAGAGGTTACGATATGTTAGATAAGTTGGTTGTCAAAGGCGCCAGAGAACACAACTTAAAAGACGTCGATGTGACTATCCCGCGGGATAAACTGGTCGTGTTTACCGGCTTGTCCGGGTCGGGTAAGTCTTCGCTTGCCTTTGACACCATTTATGCCGAGGGGCAGCGGCGGTATATGGAAAGTCTGTCCTCCTATGCGCGGATGTTTTTGGGGCAGATGGAAAAACCGGAGGTGGATTCCATTGACGGCTTGTCACCGGCCATTTCCATCGATCAAAAAACCACCTCGCAAAATCCTCGTTCTACGGTGGGTACCGTCACGGAAATCTACGATTATTTGCGTCTGTTATACGCGCGCATTGGCGTACCGCATTGTCCCGTTTGCGGGCGGGAGATCCGTCAGCAGACGGTGGATGAGATCGTGGATCATCTGCTGGCGCTTCCCGGGGGGACGCGGATTCAACTGCTTGCCCCGATCGCCCGCGGCAAAAAGGGTGAGTATCAAAAGGAATTTGATAATGCACGTAAGGCGGGATATGTCCGCGTGCGCGTGGACGGTGAGATCCGCGATCTGTCCGAGGAGATCAAGCCCGAAAAGAATAAGAAGCATACCATTGAGATCGTGGTGGATCGTCTGGTTGTTAACCCCGAGGTGCGCAGTCGATTGGCGGATTCCATTGAAACCGCGACAGGGTTATCCGAGGGACTTCTGTGCGTGAATATTCCGGGCGGGGAGGATCTGCTGTTCTCACTGAACTATGCCTGCCCTGAGCACGGCTTCAGTATGGAAGAATTAAAGCCGCGGATGTTCTCGTTCAACAATCCGTTCGGCGCGTGTCCGAAATGTACCGGTATCGGTATTTTTATGTCGGTCGATCCCATGTTGCTGGTCAACGATCCGAACTTATCCATCCGCGAAAATGCCATCACGGCGAGCGGGTGGGGGTATCACGATTTCGGCACCATCGCGCAGATGTATTATGAGGGACTGGCGAAGCATTACGGGTTCTCACTGGATACGCCGTACGGCGAGTTGCCGGAGAATATCAAACAAATTTTGTTATACGGCAACAACGGCGAAAAGATCCGTATGTACCGCAAAATGGAGTACGGCTCGGGTGAATACTTTACCGCGTTTGAGGGGATCGTCAACAATTTGGAGCGGCGGTACCGCGAAACGAGCAGTGATTGGGCGCGCAGTGAGATCGAGCAGTATATGAGCAAGGTGCCGTGTCCTGATTGTCATGGCAAGCGCCTAAAACCGGAAAGCCTGGCGGTGACGGTCGGCGGCTTGAACATTGCGGATCTGTGCGACAAATCCGTGACCGAGATGCTTAATTTTATGGATGAGCTGTATACCTCGCTGTCACAGCGCGAGCATTTGATTGCGGATCGTATTCTGAAAGAGATCCGCGAGCGGTTGGGATTCCTCAACAGTGTGGGACTGGAATACCTTACCCTGTCGCGGTCGGCGGGAACGCTGTCCGGCGGCGAGAGTCAGCGCATTCGCTTGGCAACGCAGATCGGCTCGTCACTGATGGGCGTTCTGTATATTTTGGATGAGCCGAGCATCGGCTTGCATCAACGTGACAACCAAAAGCTATTGGAAACGCTGTGCCGTTTGCGCGATCTCGGCAACACGCTGATCGTGGTAGAGCACGACGAGGATACCATGCGCGCCGCTGACTGGATCGTGGATATCGGCCCGGGTGCGGGCGTGCACGGCGGTGAGGTCGTGTGTTCGGGCACGCCGGAGGACGTCTGTGCGTGTGAACGCTCGATCACCGGACAGTACCTTTCCGGCAAGCGAAAAATCCCCGTGCCTGCGGTTTGGCGAAAAGGGGACGGGCGTGAGCTGCGTGTGATCGGTGCGCGGGAAAATAATCTGAAAAATATCGACGTAACCTTTAAACTGGGGACGTTCAATTGCGTGACCGGTGTATCCGGTTCGGGCAAGTCCTCGCTTATCAATGAAATCTTATATAAGAAGCTTGCCAACGTTCTCAACCGCGCGCATACGCGGGCGGGCGCGCACAAGGCGATCGAGGGTTCTGAACACCTTGACAAGGTTATCAACATCGATCAGGCGCCGATCGGACGCACCCCGCGTTCCAATCCCGCCACGTATACCGGTGTATTTAACGATATTCGTGAGTTGTTTGCTTCCACCACCGATGCCAAGATGCACGGCTATTCTGCGGGACGGTTTTCTTTCAACGTCAAGGGTGGCCGTTGCGAGGCGTGCCAGGGCGACGGTATTTTGAAGATCGAAATGCATTTCCTGCCGGATATTTACGTGCCGTGTGAGGTGT
>CAYVDQ010000003.1:0-24183 GCA_964450615.1 uncultured Eubacteriales bacterium
CAATGACGTGTCCGTTGCCGTTGAATACACCGCCAAAATCCGAGATCGGTTCCCAGTTGTTAGAAGATACCGTTATATCATTCATCAAATAGTAAAACTTGCCGTTTGAATTTGCAGTGAGTTGTTTTAAATCATCTTCTGTCCGTATTCTATACGGGAAATATCGTGTGCCTTCTCCATTTTTTATTTTTTCACCAACTGAGTATGTACCGTCAGGATAAATGGTAATATTGTCCATTACAATGGCACTGTGTTCCTCCGTTGACGAATCGCCACTCGTATCATTGTTTGAGAAAAAGTCATCTAAGTCAAAATATTTATCATATTCCCAGTCATGGTCAATTATCCAAGTCAAAACCAGTTCTTTTCTAAAATAGTTTTCGGATTTTTCAATTTCCGTCTTTAACTCATGCCAAGATTTTGTCCATTCATCAAAAGCATCATCGGTTATACCTAATTTATCACACACCCATCCATATAATTTACTGGAAGCACTTGTGTAGATTACAGTTGAATAGTTATTCGCAACATCCATTCCGTAATACATCGTGTCATAAACCAAATCCGCTGCCGCAATAACGTTTTTGGCATTGGATATAGTTGGAGTGGAAATGTATTTGCTTTTCAAACTCTTTACTGTCTCGCGCAAAGCGTCTTCAAATTCAACAACAACACACATTGTTTTATACTGTGTTATTGTTTCTGAAGTATTAAATAAAAGATTGGAAGCTAATTGTCCAAAAGAAATTCCGAGATCAAGAATCCATTTTCCAGAAAACTCTATTATTCCGTCGATTAGAACGCTTAAAAGGTATCCCAGCTCGGTTTCGGCTACATCTAGTACACATTTAAGCAAATAATCATCCATATTGCCTGCGCATGCGTCAACAATGCCTGTCAAAGCATTCCTCATTTCCGTAGACGTAGCATTGGCAGCCATTAGACGAAGAACATTAAAGGTTGCTTCAGAAGTATTTCGGAGAGAAATGTATGTACCAAGTTTTTCAGCAAAATCAGATGCGTTTTTCACAATACCTGTTGCACTACTAATGCCACTAATAATTTTTTCATCGATACTGTAAATATTTGCCAAATCATTGTAACAAGTTGCTAAGACGGTATTTGGTGCGGTATTTGCCAATTCCGAATAATCCTTTTGAATAGACTTGGCGAGCTGTTTGCCTATTGAAACAATTATTCCATTGGTATCATTAGAAAATTGAGTAATCGTGCTTTGCTTGCTCGCATTTTGTTTTAACAAATCTAAAACAACTAATTCATAATAATAATGAGGATTGCTTTTCACCCATTCATAAGATGAACCTAACCCATCAATAAAATCCCATAAACGAATGGCTTCCTCGTGAACAGGATCATTCTTTAATGCTTCAGCCATCACTCTATATGGAAAAGCATAACGTAGATTCAAATTGAAATTCTGATATCCAACACAAATATCTGTTATTCTTCCCGAATACATATCAGCCAAAGCGTACGTATACAGAAAATCTTCAAGCTCCGATGCATTTAACCCTTTGCTCGAAGCGTTATTGTCGGCCGCTGCCGCCGATACGTTTGGCAGAGGTAACGATGTAATCACCAATAAAACTGTAAGCAGACACGCTATGACTCGATTAAAATTTTTCAAAAGAATTCCTCCTAACAATATTCCCCTATCGTTGAGTCGTGTTTTGCCGACGCCATAGATATCGTTTATATTACCAATTGTCCCTCCACAATTAAACGATTATGTTTTTGTATCTGGCGATACCTCTGTATTGGCAGAAAGGGTGCCGAGCGGAACGACGCACAGAACGAGTGCCAAGGATAAGACAACCGACAAGATTTTTTGACCATGGTTTCAACATCTCCTGTTCCAGTATCAGGTGCTGCGAAAATAAAAAAGTGCGCAGTCGAAGCTGCGCACCGAAAAATGCATGGCTCCGATTGCTGCGACACAACTCGGCTATCATGCGGGAATGCACGAAAAGAGCATGCATTTTTACCAAAATAAAAATGCAGCCCCACATATAGCCAATTATAATACTTGTGTCGCAACCTCAGCATACCAAAGTTCCCAGCAAAAGTCAACACCTTACGGCTGTTCGACTTGGATTGCGCCGTGACCCCAGCCTTTCGATGCGGGGCGCCGAGGACGCCGCCCCCTACGGTGCATGGTTTTTATTTGTGCGTGTAAGCGGATGGTGAGATATTTGCGAACCGCACGGAACGATTTCGGTTGTACGGATCCCGTGTGCGGTGGGAGCAAGCCCCCGCCCTACGAAGCAGATATTAGTTCTCAGAGAACAGACGGCGGGGATAAATCCCCGCCCTACTCCGTGCCTCGGAGGGGCATTTTTTCTTATTCGCTTATGGCGGTGACGGTGTATCCGGCATCGGTGACCGCTTTGGCAAGCGCCTCGGCGGAGGTGGTGCCGGCATCGATGACCGCTTGCTTTTTAGCAAGATCCACGGTTGCGCGGACACCCGGCAAGGCGTTCAGCGTATCCTCGACCCGTTTGCGGCAATGATTGCACATCATGCCTTCAATCGTTAATGTTACCATACCCTTTTCCTCCTTTTTCGGTGCTTTGTGAAAGCGGCGAAGCCGCAATGCATTGGTGACAACAAACACACTGCTGAGACTCATTGCAGCCGCCCCGATCATCGGGCTGAGCCGCAACCCTAACAGCGGATAAAAGACACCCGCCGCCAGCGGGATGCCCAAGCAGTTGTAGAAAAATGCCCAGAACAGATTTTGGCGGATATTGCGGATCACGGCACGGCTCAACCGAATTGCCGTTGCCACGTCGCGCAGATCGTTTTTCATGAGTACGATATCAGCGCTTTCCACCGCCACGTCCGTGCCCGCACCGATTGCCATACCGACGTCGGCACGCACCAGAGCGGGTGCATCGTTGATACCGTCGCCGACCATTGCCACGGTTTTGCCCTTCTCGCGAATAGCGGCAATGACCGCTTCCTTATCCTGCGGCAACACCTCGGCAATCACTTCGTCCACACCGACGTCTGCGGCGATCGCTTCGGCGGCACGGCGGTTATCACCTGTGAGCAGGCGCACCGATATGCCCATTTTTTTGAGTGCCGCGATCGCCTCACGGCTGGTGTCTTTCGGGCGGTCTGCCGCCGCCATCACACCGATCACCTCGCCGTTTTGGGCGAATATCAGCGGGGTTTTTCCATCGTCTGCCAGTGCGTTCAAGGTGTCTTGAGCGGCGGTGACGTCAATACCGTTTTCGTGCATCAACCGCTCGTTGCCGGCATAGCACACCGTATCGTTCAGCATTGCTGACACACCGCGTCCCGGCAGCGTTTCAAAGGCGGTCACCGGCGGGGTATCGATCCCGCGCGCAGATACCTCTGCCATGATCGCTTCCGACAGCGGATGCTCACTGCGGCTTTCCAATGCCGCCGCCACACGAAGCAGTTCCTCTTCCGAAACCGACAGCGGTAACACATCGGTCACGACCGGTTTTCCGGTGGTGACCGTGCCGGTTTTGTCCAGCACGACACAGCCGACCTTATGTGCAATCTCCAGTGCTTCACCGGATTTGATCAGAATGCCGTTTTTGGCACCCTGCTCGGTACCCACCATGATGGCGACCGGTGTGGCAAGCCCCAACGCACACGGGCAGGAGATCACGAGCACGCAAATTGCGGAGGACAGCGCTTCCTCTGCGCTGCCGAAAAGCAACCACACAATGGCGGTTACGAGTGCGATCAACATCACGATCGGTACGAATACCGCGGCGATCTTGTCGGCGGTTTTGGCGATGGGAGCTTTTCCTGCGCCCGCGTCCTCGACCAAGCGAATGATCTGCGAAAGGGTGGTGTCCTCCCCCACGCGCGTAGCGCGAAATTTCAAATAGCCGCTTTGGTTCACGGTGGCACTGATGACCGAAGAGCCGACGTCCTTTTCCACCGGAACACTCTCACCCGTGATGGCGGATTCATCCACCGCAGCATGACCTTCGATTACCACACCATCCACCGGAATTCTGCCGCCGGAGCGCACGATCACGATGTCGCCTGCCTGCACTTGTTCGAGCGGCACGGTCTGTTCCACACCCTCCCGCTCAACCACAGCGGTCTTGGGGGCAAGATCCATGAGCGCCTGCAAGGCTTGCGTGGTTTTGTTTTTGGAACGTGTTTCCAAGAATTTGCCGAGCGTGATCAGCGTTAAGATCATCGCGGCAGATTCAAAATAGAGATCCTCGTGATACCGCGCGACCAACGCCATATTGCCGACAGCGATGCCGTGTGCCATGCGGTACAGCGCGAACACGCCGTACAAAAGCGCCGCCGCCGAACCGACGGCAACCAGGGTATCCATGTTGGGCGCACGGCGAAAAAGCGCCGGTATGCCTTTTTCATAATACGCGCGGTTGATATGCACGATCGGCAGGCAGAGCAGCAGTTGTGTCAACGCGAACGCGACCGCATTGTGGTGACCGCTCAAAAACGCAGGGAGCGGTAGTCTCACCATGTGACCCATGGAAAGGTACATCAGCGGAATTAAAAACGCAAAAGAGATCCACAGGCGCCGTTTCATTGCCGACAGGGCGCTGCGCGGCGGTTTATTCTCCACAGCCTTCGCCTGTGCACCCATCGGCGCGGCACCGTAGCCCGCCGCTAAAACCGCCTCGATAATCATCGTGTCGGTCACCAGAGCGGGATCGTACGATACGGTCATGCTGTTGGTCATTAAATTAACCTGTGTATCCTCCACACCGACAAGTTTGCTCACGGCGCCGTGCACATGGGACGAGCAGGCGGAACAGGTCATACCGGTGACGGAAAAGCGTTGTTTCATATGCGGTGATCCTTTCAGTTAGTCATTGCTAATTGGCGGGTAAAAAGAGCGGAACCCTACCGTTCGATAAGACACACCGCGTGCGCCGCTATGCCTTCACCGCTGCCGGTAAAGCCGAGGCCTTCCTCGGTGGTGGCTTTGACACTCACGGCATCGACCGACAGCCCGCAGGCGGCGGCTAACCGTTCACGCATTTGCGGAATATAGGGTTTCAGCTTGGGCGCTTGTGCGAGTACCGTTGCATCGATATTGCACAGCTCAAAGCCTGCCTCGCGTACCGCCGCGGCTACCAGTGACAACAGCTTTAAGCTGTCGGCACCTTTGTGCTGCGGATCGGTGTCCGGGAACATGCCGCCGATGTCACCCAGTGCCGCGGCACCGAGCAGCGCGTCTGCGATGGCATGCGCCAACACATCCGCATCCGAATGGCCGAGCAGACCTTTTTCATACGGAATCTCTACACCGCCGAGAATAAGCGGGCGGTCCGCTACCAAGCGATGTACGTCGTATCCGTGACCGATGCGAAAACTCATCGTAACAGCTCCTCTGCAAACGGCACGTCTTCCGGTGTCGTTACTTTGATATTGGTATAGCTCCCCTCCACCAGTTTGACCGATTCACCAAGTGCTTCGACCAACTGGCAATCATCCGTGAAATCCAAGTTCTGTGCGACGGCGTGTTGCCACGCGCGCTCGTACAACGCTTTTTCAAAGATCTGCGGGGTTTGGACGTTCCACAGTGCGGTGCGATCGGGAGTTTCGATCACCACACCGTTTTCATCGGCGATCTTGACGGTGTCCTTAGTGCGCACCGCGGCGGTTGCCGCGCCGTACTGCACCGCCCCTTGTATCACCCGCTCGATGATGGCGGGGGTGACAAGCGGACGCGCACCGTCGTGAATCGCTACGTAATCTGCATGACACGCGTTTACACCGTTTCGTACCGATTGCTGACGGGTGCTGCCGCCGCACACGATGGCAGACAGCTTGGTGATACCGTAGGCTTCGGCGATTTCCCGCAGGCGGGTGTCATCCTCCTCACGCGCGACAACGACGATCTCGCCGATCGCCGCGCACTGCTCAAACGCCGCCAAGGTATGCGCGATCAGCGGACGGCCGTTTAAGGGGATAAACTGCTTGGGTGTTCCCATGCGGGTGGAGTTGCCTGCGGCAACAATCACCGCCGCTACCGAAGGAGTCATTCGATCACACCTCTTTTACTTCCGTTACTGTCAATAGATCGTCCTTAACGCGAAAACGGATCTCCCACGCGCCAAAGGACATGCCGTAAACGCGCTCCTCGTCCTGCTGATAGGACGGGCGCGGGTCTTGTTCCAAAATGGTGATCAGCGTTTCGCGCTTGTCCTCGTCAATGCGACGAAGCAGCGCTTCGGGGAACTCCACCGTGACCGCGTAATCCCGCACCGCATCCGAAAATCCGCCGACCGCATCGGGGTGCGAGTCGGTATAGGCGATGTAGGGCTTAATGTCCCAGATCGGGGTGCCGTCCATGAGATCGGCGCCTTCTACCACCAACACCGCGCCGTACTCCTCCGTTTCCTCCACACGAACCAATTTGACGGACGAAAGCCCGATGGCATTCGGGCGAAACGGCGAGCGTGTGGCAAACACGCCCATACGGCGATTACCGCCGAGACGCGGCGGCCGCACGGTGGGACCGAATTCCTCCCGCACCGCCTCAGAAAACTGCCAAATGAGCCATAAATGCGAGTATTCCTCGATCCCGCGCAGAGCTTCTTTGTTGCGATACGGCTTTTCAAATACAATGGTGGACAGCATACCCGGGACGAGCCCGCTCTGCCGCGGAATCCCGAATTTGCTGTGAAAATCGTTGTGAATACGCGCGATACATTTCATGCCATCCTACTCCGAATCAAACTGTTTTTATCATAGCACAGCGGTCCTGAAAAGTCAACGAAACGACCGATGGAACGAGATTTTGTGTTTCCTTGTATTGACAGTGAATTCTGCCGCATGGTAATAGTAGTGCTAATGTGTGTTGATGTCTTGGTATAGTAAAGCCCCCTATTGTAAGTATTATCCTACAAATAGGGGGCTTTTGTCTATTGCCCGTTTTTACCGGGCCTGTTCGATACATCCTCTAGCGTTTTTTGCAGTTATAGTGTTACGGTTCAGCATCATTTACGGTAAATACGATTTCCTTACCAAAGTCCTTTTCCGTGATCATACGGGTAAAGGTTTGGAGTTTTTGTCCCGGTATCTCCACATCGAAATCAATCTCTCCTAATACACCTTTCCACAACAGGCAACCGTTTTCATCCGTTGTGCCCATAATCCAGTAATCGTCGTTCCTTGCCCCGTTGACCCAAGGTGATGTACAGCCCATTTCGACACCGACTACCGGCTGATTATCAACTGTTACTATGCGAAAGCGCACGGAATCAGCGGGAATATCGATGGAATTGTTAGATACGCAACCACATAGACCGCACAGCAACAGAAAGGCGACAACAATACAAAGCGGTTTCATGAATCTCCCCCCTTACCAGTTGTTCATCCAGTCATACATATCGTAATGAATTCGTTTGCCTCTGTTTACATTTGTAGAACTTTGAGTATGTATACCAATGACAGTATTGCTATTACCTAGGAAAAGCGGGGCACCACTTTGACCTCCTGTGGCATCTGCATTGTAATATAGGAGGTTTGCATATACACTATCAATAGTTCCGCTAGACTCGTACTGAATATATTGAGTCTCAGTTTGATCGGTAACATTTATGGGGTAACCGATTACTCTTATAGTGTTTCCGACAGCACCACCATTATATGTGTAACCTAAATACCCGACGGTGTTTCCAATAGACTGTTCCAATTTTAACAAACCGTAGTCGTAATTGGCATCTTGATTTTCAGCATACGGTGTGGCTAAACCAAACTCATACGCTTCCACAGTATACGGCTTATTATCGTTGTTTCTTGCGGGGTATACAACTACAGTGTTTGCCCAGCCGCCGCGCTCAGGATTATAAATAGCGTGTCCGGCAACAACTACTCCATCCGGACTAAAAAGCCATCCAGTGCTACGGCCAGTATATCCATCTGAGAAGGTCGCATTTACATAGCAAATAGCACGATAGGGCAAAATATTATAATTTGTCACGGGTCTGCGGTTATCTTCACCAAAAACAGTGCGAGGTGAAATGGAACTCTCTATTGGTTCATCAAGGGGTGCAGTTCCCGTAAACCCCGGTCGAGCCAACATGCTGTTTGCCAATTCAACAGGTGGCTCGACATTGTAATAAGAATAAGTTTCTTCCTGCGTGTTAACATTGTATGTGACATATTGCATTTGCGCGTCAGAAAGAGTAGTTGTCTTGGCCTGAACAACAGAACAGGGCAACAAAATGAATGTTAGTGTTAACAAAATTGACAATGCTTTCTTCATAACTGCACTTCCTTTCATTTGATGTTGTAAAATCATTTTGATAGCAGCATTGCTGAGGGATGATTTTATATCCACATATCGATCGCCTCCCCATATAATTTGAATTATTCGTGTAAGCAGCAAGCTGCAATGAGCAAAAACAATAAATTTCAATCTTTTTGTGATTTTATTATAGCAGAATTTCCCAATTATTACAAGAGGGAAAATTCCCAAAATGTACGCTGGCGTCGGCAGAGAGCCGAGAGTTACGGCGACTTTTTCATCGGCGGTATATTGACAGCGAATTCCGCCGCGTGGTACAATAATAAAGATTTAGGAGGGGATTTTTGATGCTTTCGATCATTCTTTGGGTATATTCCGCACTGATTTTGGCGGTGTCTTTGGGGCTCTGCATTTGGCTCGGCTATCGCCGCGGCGTCTTTAACGGCGCCATGCGACTCGGCTTTTTTCTGGTTTCAGGCATCGTGGCGTTCGTCGTTGCCAAGCTGCTCGTAAAGCCGATCGGCGGCGCCCTTTCGGATTTGCTCGTCTCCCTGATCGGTGAGGATCTTGCCGTGCTGACGAGCATGGCTGCTCTGCAGGAACTCGTCGTCAAGCTGGGCGGCGGTCTGCTGGCACCCCTCGTCTTTATGATCGTGTTCTTTGTGATCGATAAGCTGACGTTTTTCGCTTACGTTCCCTTGAAGAAAAAGTTTGCCGATAACGAAAAACTGCATACCGTCCCGCACGATAAACTGTTCGGTGCGATCCTCGGCAGCGTGCTGGCACTTGCCATCACAATCTCCTGCGTATTGCCGGCCGGCGGGTATCCGACGTTTTTGGACGAAACCGTCGATCGGATCGCCGCCTCCTCACTCGCTGAGGATATAGATGATGAGATGGTCGAGTCCGTTGATGCGGCAGTGAACACAGCGGTCGTCAAGGTGGATTATGCGTTGTCCGGTTGGCTGTTCCGCGGACTCACCTCCGACGCGCGCGCGGTGGTTTCGACCTCCTTTTCGTTGCTCGATTTAGTGGATCGGTTCCGGAGCGCCGATAACATCCAGTCGGTGGCAGCCGCCTTGCAAGACCTGCCGGATGAATCGTTTGAACTGTTGATCGCAGTCACGAAGGACATAGTGACACAGATCGTCCCGGACGACGTACCGTACCAGGCGATCACCGACACCCTGCTGAAAGCATTGGATCAGCTTCCCGACATGCGCTCAAAACTCTCCTCCGATGAGTATTCCGAGGAACTGGATGCCATTGCCTCCATCGCGACGATGGTCTCCGATCCGTCTGCATATACCCAAGAAGAAATTATCAAGACCACGTTGTCTTCTTCGGTATTAACCGAGGTCATTCTGGACAACAGCGAAGAACTTAAAGAAGACTTCTCAAGCGTTACCTCTGAATTGACCAAGAAAGAAAAGAATGAAATCAAGGATGCCGTGCGCGAGCATGCTGACGAGCTTGATATCGACGATGAGGTCGTGTCCTCCTTGCTTTCCGTATTCGGCATTTCCTGAGTTTTTCCGTTCCTCAGAAAGGAAGTGGCGTCATGGTCAACAACTGTCCCGCAGAAGTGCTTGACCTGTTTGCCAAGAAAGGCATTGAAATTGCATCCATACAAGCTGCAGCACACAGCGACCGCGATATAAGCGGTGCGCTGTGTGAGTGCTATCTTGTCGCCACAACTGAACATCTGGCAATTCTCTCCGGCGTCTTTTCCGTTGTGGAAAAACGAAAAAAATCAATCTTGCGCGGCTCGTCGCACGTGCGCATTCGGTCACAGTTTACCGAGTTGTCCTACGTGCAGTACCCGCTTGCCTCGCTTTCCGATTTTGCCGTAGAGGAATTGCTGTCGACCTGTCGTTTAACCGCCGTCAGCACCGTTGACGGCGGTTCTATTCGTTTGGCGTGTTCCACCAACACGCACAAAGACGGACTTTCCCGCTTTGTACGCCATCTGCGCGACCTGCAAAACGGCAAGCCGCTGTGTCTCGACGACGAAGCCGACAGCGACACCGTATGCCCCATCTGCGGAACGCGCTATCCGAATCCCAACCGCCGCGTTTGTCCGAAATGTATGAACAAGACCCGTCTGATCCGACGGTTGGCGGGCTTTTTTATGAAATATTCCCGCTCGCTTATCGCTTTGTTGCTGTTATTGATCGGTATGAGCGCGCTGGGTGTTTTGTCACCGTATATCAGTTCCGCGTTTTTCTATGACGAGGTGCTCAACGAGAGCGGCTCGTTCTACGGTCAGGTGTTACTGGTACTGTCCATGATCGTCAGTATCCGCGTCTTCTCGGTGCTGATGAACATGGTCAACGGTGTCATCTCGGCGCGCATCGCCGCCAAGGTTACCTACGATTTGAAGCTGACGATCTTCAACGCGATCCGCCGTTTGTCACTCGGCTTTTTCAACGGGCGGCAAACCGGTGGACTGATGACGCAGGTAAACAGCGATGCGCAGACCATTCACCAGTTCTTCGTACACGGATTGACGCAGTTACTCGTCAACGGAGTGCAGGTCTTGGCACTGCTCGGCGTGATGCTGTACGTCAATCCCCTGCTGACGCTGCTTTCCCTGCTTTCCATTCCGCTGTACATGGTAATGATTCGGTTCTGTTACCGCCGCTTGCATGAGCTGCATGCCAAGCGGTTTTCCGGAAACCGCGCGCTCTCCGGTGCTCTCAGCGATATTTTGAGCGGTATCCGCGTGGTCAAAGCCTTTTCCAAGGAAAGGCAGGAGGTAAACCGCTTTAACCGCTATTCCAAGCGGCTCGCCCAATCCGATGAAAATCTGTCGGCATTCCAGTCCGTTGCGTTTCCGCTCACCAATTTTCTTTTAAGTCTCGGCGGTTCCTTGATTTGGGCATTCGGCGGCTGGATGGTGATGAAAGGGGAACTCACCTACGGTCTGCTGCTCAGCTTTGTCGCGTATTTGAACATGATCTATTCTCCGCTGCAGAGCTTTGCCCAGATCACCAATTTAGCGACCGATTGCCTCAATGCCTGCTCGCGCTTGTTTGAGATCATGGATACCGTGCCGGACGTGTTGGAGGCCAAAGAGCCTCTCTCTCCCGAAAGCATTGAGGGGCACGTGAGTTTCCGCAACGTGGAGTTCGCATACCTCAAAAACCACAAGGTGATTGACGGCGTGAGTTTTGAGATCGAGGCGGGCAAAACCATCGGCATTGTGGGTCACACGGGCGCCGGAAAATCCACGCTTGCCAATTTACTGATCCGCTTGTACGACGTATCCGACGGGGAGATCTGCATTGACGGTATCAACGTAAAAGATCTCTCGTTTGACTGCCTGCGGAAAAACGTCGCCATCGTGTCGCAGGAGACCTATCTCTTTGTCGGTACGATACTGGAAAATATCCGCTATGCCCGACCCGACGCGACGTTGGACGAGGTGCTTGCCGCCGCGCGCATCGCGGGCGCACACGACTTTATCATGCAGTTGCCGGACGGCTATGCGACCATGGTCGGCACCGGCTACAAGGATCTGTCCGGCGGTGAACGGCAACGCGTTTCCATTGCCCGCGCGGTTCTGCGCGATCCGCGGATCTTAATTTTGGACGAGGCAACGTCCGCGATGGATACCGAAACCGAACGGCAGATCCACGAAGCGCTTGAACGCTTGTCCGTTGGGCGCACCACCATCATGATCGCGCATCGGTTATCGACACTGCGCAGTGCCGATAAGCTGATCGTCATTGACAACGGAAAGATGCCCGAGAGCGGCACCCACGCCGAGCTTATTGCCAAAAAAGGCATTTATCACAACCTGTACCGTATGCAAGCGGAAGCGCTGAAAAACATCGGTATTGAAGAATGGAAAGGAGATGTGACGCCGTGCCCGCCAGATCGTCGTCCCGGCCCGCCGATGGGTCGTCCCCCCAGACGTTAAGCGATATCGTATCGGTCACCTATCTGAACCGTGATAACTGTTCTTTCACCGAAAAGAACGGCTTTTTAGGGCTGCATGCCACGATTGACAAGCGGAAAGTGTCGTTGTGGGAACAGCACCTCCACGAGGGTGAATCCACTGCGGGTGATACAGAGGAGCTGATACTGGATCGCATCTTTCTTTCCCGCGCGTTCCCGTTTGAAAAACCGTTTGAATACATTTCCGTGTTCGATCAAAACAAGCACGAGATCGGGTTTATCCGTTCGCTCGCCGAGGATTTTGACGAAGCGGACTGTGCGCGTCTGATGCGGGAATTGGAGGAATCGTACTACTGTCCCGTGATTCGGCGCATCCTATCGGTCAAGACGCAGCGCGGTATTTCGTACTGGCAGGTGGAATGTGATTTCGGTGAAGCCTCGTTCTCACTCCGCGACGCGTACGTTGATATGCGCAAGATCGAGGGGGAAAACGGCGAGTTGCGCTTGCTCCTCACCGACGTCTACGGCAACCGCTACGAGATTCCCGATGCGAACGCGCTCGACCGTCAAAGCTATCGACGGATCGAATTGTATTTGTGAGAAACGTTCAGTCAACGAAGGAGGTGGCACGCATGGAGCATCACAGCACCTTATTCGACGGCGCTCGACTCGCCGCCGAGCATAAAGAACGCATCCGCCGCACGCGGATCGATAAGTTGCTCACGATCGACCCGCACTGCCCGACCGACGGGGTCGTGGCATTGTTCGCATTTGATCTGCCCGACCGCGAAGCGGATGCCGCCTCTCACGCCCCTCAGGTGGACGGGTTGGCGGTGGTGTTCACCGACCGTCTTGCAGTCTACTGCGACGGTGCGCTCGTGCGTTCGTACACCTTTGAAACAGCCACGGATTTCCGTGTACAGATAGCGGTGGGCAGTGTGACCGCGGAATGTACGGTGAACGGCGAACCGCACCTTATTTGCCGTGCAACCAAGCGGTTTGCGGAGGAAATTGCCGCGGTGATGAAGCAGTTGTCCGCGTATTGCGCGGGCGGTGTGTATTCGGACGAGTATCTGCAACACGTCGCCCGTTACTGCGAGCAATGCGGTCGCCCCTACCTTAACGGCTCCTCCTTTTGCCCGCACTGTGCCAAAAAAGCCGGTGTCATTAGGCGGCTGTGGGAAGTGGCGCGTCCTTTTAAATGGTATCTGCTCACGTCGGTGGTGCTGTTTTTCCTCATCACGCTCGTCAATCTCATCACCCCATCGCTCAACCGTCTGTTGGTGGACGGCTACATCACCTCCCCCACCCCCGAATCGGTTTCGATAGCAGGATTTATCGGGGTCATCGCTTCGATGGCGGGGGTACAGCTCGTGTCACACGCGTTGTCCGTTCTGCGTAACCGCGCCTTGATCCGCTCAAGCAACCACGTGGTGGTGAGTTTGCGCGAAATGGTGTTCGCCAAAATTCAAGCGATGTCCTTGAGCCGCATCGCGCAGCGTACCGCCGGCACGCTGATGCACCGTGTCACCAACGATACGGTGGTCATCCGTGATTTCATCACCAACGTGCTTCCGGAATTCGTGCAGGAAGTGTTGGTGCTGCTGTTTATTTCGATTTATCTGTTTGTCTACGACTGGCGGCTGGCGCTGTTAGTTCTTCTCCCCACGCCGTTTGTGTTCTTCTCGTTCCGCTTCATCCGTAAGCGGCTTCGTCTGCTGTGGCGGCGGCGGTGGAACGTGGGCGTCCGTTCCAATACGATCCTGCACGACATCTTCTCGGGAATTCGCGTGGTCAAGGCGTTCGGTATGGAGGACTATGAAACCGAACGCTTTGACGACATTTCCGCGGAGTACCGCGACGCCTCCATCAAAGCGAGCAACCACTGGCAGACCGTGCACCCTTTCCTGCATTTTTTGATCGGGATCGGTGAATTCTTTGTGTTGTTCTACGTCGGTAACCGCATTTTGGACGGTACCATGACGCTCGGTCAAATGGCACAGTTCTCCACCTATGTCAGCATGTTGTACACCCCGCTGCGCTGGTTGTCCATGCTGCCGCAACGGCTGGAGGATTTCGCGACCTCCGCCACCAAACTCTTTGAGATCATCGACGAAACCATTGAGATCGACGATAAGCCGGATGCGAAAACGGAGTCGATCGTCGGCACGGTGGATTTTAATAACGTGTCGTTTGGGTATGATAACACCACCGACGTGCTCAGCGGTATTGATCTGCACGTGGAACCCGGCGAGATGATCGGTATCGTCGGTCGTTCGGGTGCGGGTAAAACCACGCTGATCAATCTGCTGATGCGCTTGTACGATGTCGAGGGCGGTTCGATCTGCATTGACGGCATTGACCTGCGCGATTTCTCGCAAGAGGCGCTGCGTTCGCAGATCGGTGTGGTGTTGCAGGAAACCTTCTTGTTTGCGGGCACGGTGTATGATAATATCGCCTATGCCAAGCCCTCCGCTACGCGTGAAGAGATCCTGCACGCGGCTACGGTTGCGGGGGCGCACGAGTTCATCATGCGCCTACCGGATGCGTACGATACGCAGATCGGCGAAAAGGGATACACCCTATCGGGCGGTGAGCGGCAACGCATTTCCATCGCACGCGCGCTCTTACACGACCCGCGCATCCTCATCTTGGATGAGGCAACCGCCGCGCTGGATACCGCAACCGAACGACAGATTCAGGATGCTTTGCAACGGCTGATGAAGAATCGCACCACCTTTGCGATCGCGCACAGACTCTCCACCCTGCGCAATGCCACGCGCCTGATCGTATTGGATAAGGGTGTCATCGCCGAGGTCGGCACGCACGAGGAGCTGCTCCGCAAAAAGGGTATCTACTATAACCTGGTGATGGCACAGCGGCAAATGTCCAATATGGCACCGAAAAAGGTATAAAAATGCGCCTGTCAACCGACAGGCGCATTTGTTATTCTTGTTTCTTGGTTTCGCGGGTATCGAGGCTGGCGCCGAATACGAAGAAGCGGTCATACAGAAATTCCAGTACAAAATTGAGCAACATTGTGATGACGAACACCAAAAAGCCGTTCCAGCCGACCCCTTCCAGTGCGGCGCCGCCCCACGTGGAAAGCGGTGTGAATACCGCGTAGAATGCCGCAACTTTGAGCATCGCAACGGGGATATTGCCGGCGGATTTGAAGGTGATGTTGCGGTTTAACGTGAAATTCCACACCACCGACAGGGTCAAAGAGATCAAATAGGACACCCAGTAAACCCAGTGGAGCAATTCATACATCAGGGCAAAAGTTGCTGTTTGAATGATGCCGGCGCTCGCTGAAAAAAAAGTGAATTTGATCGCCCGCATCAGTTCTTTCTTTTTCTCACTCATACGTATCCCTCCGTTATTCAGTTCCTTGTTTTGGTTATTGCGTGCAAGCCACTGTAAATCAATTTGGTGAATGCCGTGGAGGCGATGATACCAAGCGCCAGTGCCGCCGCCAGTTCCAAGGTGTATACCGCCTTTTCCACAAACCGCGATGCGTCGCTTTGGAACGCATACGCCATGGTATAATACAGCGATCCGCCCGGAATCAACGGAATCAGTGAAGTGGTGATAAAGGTGGTGGTGGGGGTTTTCATCACGCGCGCCATTACCTCGGCATAGACCGAGATAAAGAAGGACACAAGAAAATAATTGATCGGCTCACTGTCAATAAAACGGGAAAGTACTAAAAAGATCAGCCAGGACAGCAAACCACCGAGGGCGGCAACCCACAAACGTTTGCCGCGTACGTTAAACAGCAGTGCAAATCCGAACGAGCCGATACAGCCGGTGATGATCTGCAAAATTTCCGCATAACTCATCCGATCACACCTCCCAATGCCGCAAACAGGAAGTAGCCGGCGGCGATCGCGAGTGCGATCAGCACCGCCTCGATCGAGCGGAGAAGACCGGCGATGCTGTCACCGGTGAAAAGGTCGCGCAGGGCATTGGTCAGACCGATGCCCGGAATGAGCGTCATAATGATACCGATCATCATCTTGTCCACGGTCGGTACCCAGCCGAGTTTTAAAGCGGCAAACGCCAGTGCCGTTGCCGCAAACGAGGCAAGGAATTTGGAAAAGATCTTGTTGGCGACCGTTTTGTCCGCCGCCCACATGACCAGACGAATCAGCCCGCCGATGAAAAGGGCGACCGCCGCCTCAATCCAACCGCCGCCGAAAAACAGCGTAAACGCACCGGAAATGATCGCGTAAAACAAGCCTTCTGCCCACAGCGGATAGGGCTTGCCCGCGGCAATGTGCGTAAGCTCCGTTTGTATCTGCGATACCGTCAGTTCCTCCGAGCAGATCTTACGCGACAAGGCATTCAATCGGTGGATCTTTTCAAAGTCGGTGCCGGTTGCGATGATACGGCGCGTTTGGGTGCAGGTGTTCCCCTCGGAATCGTGCACCGTCACCACCATGCTGCTGGTGATAATAAACACATCGGTGCGCACGGCACCGAACGCCTCGCAAATGCGCTTGACACTGTCTTCCACGCGGTGAACCTCTGCGCCGCAGATGAGCAGCTTCTCGCCGATGTCCATCGCAAGGCTAAGCTTTTCTTTCATTTATTTTCTCCTAAAGCCCAGAATATAGTGTGAGTATAACATACTTTTTTCTCGGAATCAACCTTTCTTTCACCCCTCCCCGTACTCCTGAATATAGTGATATAGGAGGTGATTCTGATATGGCGATCTTCGGCTGCGGCTGTAAAAACACGTGTACAAGCATTGCCGTCGTCGCAAGCCTGATTATCGGTGTTGTGGCGACCTTTTTGCGCATCATGGCGGTCATCACAGTGACACCTGCGTTTTTGTGGGTGACCTTTGGCGTTGCGGTCGTGTATTTGGCGATCCTGCTCGCAAACACGTTGTTTGCAGGGGCAAACGCAGCGGTATGTACCGTGAAAGCGATAACCGCGATACTCGGCGGCATTGTGGGAACGGTACTGTTCTCGCTCGTGCTGTTGGCGATCCCGTTTGCAGCTACCAGCATTGTCGGGGCGATCCTCACCGGTGTGCTCCTGTTTTTCTTTTCACTGCTCATCACGGCAACGGCTTGCCTGGTGACGCCGGTGGTCTGAATATTCTTTGAACGACCCTCACAAAAAAGCGCCCTGCCCGCAAAGCGGACAAGGCGCTTTTTACACAACCACATCACATTCCGTAATGCCGTAATAGGAGAAGCACTGCAGTGCCGATGAATCAATACGTTCCCCGCGCACCACGATCGGTACGGCGGGCGGACAACTGACAGACGCCGAGGCGAGCACTCTGCCCACGCTCTCTGCCGCCGCCACCGTTTCACGGGCGGAGAAGGTTGCCTCCCGCACGGACAGCACCCGCTCGCACCGATGATACGTCGGAAGAGGTTCGAGTAGGGCGGCTTTTTTGGGGATCGCGCGCATCGCGTTTTCCAAGCGCTTTAGATCGGCGATCTCGGGGGTCAGCATCAGCACCAAAAAGTCGCGATCCGCAAATTCGCACACGATCTGTTGCGCCGCGAGCAGGTGTGACAGCGCCGTTCCCGTGTAGCCGTACGCTTTGGTATCTATCACGATCTTCAGCGGCTCCTCGCCGCACAGCGAATAGCCGTATCCCCGCAGGTTGTCTTTTATCTGTTGTACCTGATGTACAAACTGCAACAGCCGTTCAGCGTATCCCTCCGCCACATACCGATTCGCCATATCCAGTGATTGCAGGATCAAATACGACGGACTGGTGGAGCCGAACAAGGACAAGGATTCTTTTGCGTGCTTCTTAAAGAAAGGATCGATACCGTGCGCTACGTGCAAATACGCACCACCGGTGATGACCGGCAAGGTCTTGTGCGCCGAATCGCAGCACAAATCCGCACCCAGATCAATAGGATGACGGGACGGTGTTAAAAACTTGAGATAGGCGCCGTGAGCATTATCGACCAACAATAACACACCGTGGCGATGGCACACCTCTGCCAGTGACTGAATATCGGTGAGATGACCTAAATAATCCGGACCGGTGACATATAACGCAATCGGTTTGTCGGTCATTGCCTGCAGGGAAGCATCCCATTCGTCCGCACTTAACACACAGGACGCATAGGACAGGTGCTGCGCAGGATACAACCACTCAATATCAAGATCTATCAACGCTGCCGCATCAATAAACGCCTTATGAACGTTTCGGACAGCAGCGACAAGCGGTTTTCGATTGTGTGTTTTGGCGTACAGGACGACCAAATACAGCATCGCCCGAATACTTAGAGAAGAACCCTCCGTGGAATAAAAGGTATCACAACCAAAAAGAGAGCCGGCATTTTTCTCGCTTTTCAGAATGATGCTCTGTGCATCATACAGGTTGTCGGCACCTTCGATTTCGGTGATATCTCGCTGTTCAATCCCCAGAAACGATACTCCTTTATGGCCCGGCATATGCAGCCGCATCGCATCGCTTTGGGCGTATCTGCGCACGAAATCGCAAATCGGTGTATTCATACTCAATCACCCAACGCTCTGGCAACCGCCACCATAATCGCACATTCCATACGCTTGCGGAACAGCTTGCATCCGTATTCGTAAATACCGGTGACCGAGCCGGTGGCATGATACGCGTTTGCCGCGCAACCGCCCGAACAGTATAACCGTGCCCAGCAATCGCGACATTCGGGATGAGCGTACACGTTGCAAGCCGCAAATTCGCCCTGAATTTCACGGTTGGTGACACCATCCCAAACCGTACCCAATTTGAATCGTTCCTCACCAACGAACTGGTGGCAAGGGTACAGATCACCCTGCGGAGTAACCGCCATGTATTCGGTGCCGCTGCCGCAGCCCGAGATGCGTTTGTAGATGCACGGGCCGCCTGCCAGGTCGATCATATAGTGATAGAACGTAAAGGGATCCCCCGCTTTGTCGTGTTTCAGCATGAGTTCTGCCAACTTTTCATACTGTTCCAGCACGACGGGCAGGTCGTCCGCGGTCAGCTCCGAGGGATCGCCCGCGGCGCACACCACCGGTTCCATGCTCAATTCGCGGAAACCGAGATCCAACATATGTTCAATATCGTTGAGAAAATCGGGGTTTTTATGGGTGAAGGTACCGCGCATATAATAATTTTTGCCGCCGCGTGCCTCCACAAATTTTTGGAATTTCGGGACGATGGTATCGTAACTGCCGTTGCCCGCATAGTCCACGCGGAAACGGTCGTGGACCTCCTTGCGGCCGTCCAAGCTCAACACGACGTTGCTGCATTCGCGATCAGCAAAGTCAATGACATCGTCATCCACCAACACACCGTTGGTGGTTAAGGTGAACCGAAAGTTTTTGTTGTGTTCCTTTTCAATGCTGCGGGCATAGGCGACCAGATCTTTCACCACTTGGAAGTTGAGAAGCGGTTCACCGCCGAAAAAGTCCACTTCCAAATTGTGTCGGGTGCCGGAGTTGGCAACCAAAAAATCCAAAGCCTGTTTGCCGACTTCAAAACTCATGAGCGCGCGCTCGCCATGGTAGTTGCCTTGACTGGCAAAGCAGTACGAGCAATTCAGGTTACAACTGTGCGCAATGTGCAGGCACAACGCTTTTACCACCCCGGCGGTCTTTTCTTTCAGAAGACCCGCCATTGGTTCAAAGGTGTCGGGCGTGAACAGCTTTCCCGCCCGCTGCAGGCTGACAACTTGATCGTAACACTCCGCCAAATCGGCCGCGGTGACAGTGGTGTATCGACGGCTGAGCGTGTCGAGGATCTCCTCACGCGAATGCTGTTCAAACATGGCGATGACGTCATACGCGACTTCATCCACTGCATGAACCGAACCCGAGCAAATATCCAAAACGACGTTATACCCACCCAGCTTGTACTGATGAATCATGGCACTCTATCTCCCCTACGAAAAACTGCCGCCGAGTTCGGCGGCAGTTTTGGATCGGAATTTTACTTGCTTTCCTTGGTGCTCTCGCACTGCTGATTGGCAATGCCGCAACTGGTCTTGCAAGCAGACTGGCAGGAAGTCTGGCACTCGCCGCAACCGCCTTTTTTTGCACTTTCGCACAGATTGCGAGTTTCAATGGTTTTAATGTGTTCCATAAAAGCAACCTCCACAGATTTTCTTCTTTGAATTTTACCATACCCACCCTACAAAGTCAACGGTTTCTTGCAAAAAACTACCACATACGCACACCGTCGATGTGCAGAAAGCGCGCGGTTTCGTATTGATAGGACGCAAGCGGGCGATCCAATGCATCGAACGTATGCGCCGCCACTAAGATCGTCGGTGTGACCGCCGTGATGACCGGCGAGTGATAAAAGTCGCCGTCTCGCCCCAATTGCACGATATCGCCGGGTTGCACCTCGCGTTGCAATGCCACGTGCGCATACGGTCCGACCGATTGGTTGCCTACTAAAAAGTTGTATAAGTACTCCACCCCGCTCCACGATGCGGTGCGGTCGCTGGACGAGCGGTAATACCAGCCCATAACGGGTGTATAGTTCATCACGCTCGCGCCTGCGTAAATGCTCTGAGAAGCAAAGCTGGTGCAATCCCCTCCGATATCCTCAAAATCGTAATATGCCGGATTGCGTGATAGCGCCCAGCGGCGGGCATACGCGACCGCCGCCGTGCGGTTATAGTCTTTCACTCTCATACCGTTTCACCTCAATACAGTGTATGCGAGAACAGCGTATAAAAAACCGGATGGTGCACCCATCCGGTTTGTGTTTTCTTTATTGCTTGACGATAACCGATACGCCGTCCGGAATCGCCACGATCTGCACATCGTCCTTGTGCAGCAGTTCTCGGGCTTTGCGCAACGCTTCGTCCACGGAATGGGCCGGAATCATGTGCATGGCCGTCACGATCTCGTCCGGTGCGTTGGAGAGATAGATCACGGTGGCTTTCATCAAAATGCGCAGAAATATCTGCGACATCCACTGGTCGGGTGCGGTCTCGTTGCGGTTGCGTCGGAGGAACATATCCATCGTTTTATGAATATCATCGGTGTCCGCCATCTGTCGGTAAAAATGGTCGCCGCCGGTGCCGTCATCGGATGCGGCCAACATAACGATCACACCGCCCTCTTTGACGGTGGCTTCGGCGGCGGTCATACCCTTGACCGCTTGATAGATATTCTGATCCAACGGATACCCGCCGTTGGTGGTGATCACAATATCTGCCGGCACGGCCTTAACACCGCAAAGTGACGATAAAAAGTCGGTGCCCGCTTTATGCGCCGCCTGAGGCGCGCCCGCCGTCGCGAAAAGCACCTTCTTTTCGGCATTGAGTACGACATTGACGATAAATTTCAAATTTGCCTGCTCAGCTGCCCACAGCATATCCCGATGGATCGGGTTGCCGTCCAGAACACCGGTGCGCGAGCGCGGATCGGCAATGAATTCCGAGCAATGGTTGGCAAGAACCGTGGCTCTGCCGGCAACACCCGGCAGCACACTCTTTCTGCCGCCCGAAAAACCGGCAAAAAAATGCGGCTCGATAAAGCCCTCCGCGACCAACAGATCGGCATTGCATGCAATCGAATTGATCTCGCAATCGCCGCCGGACGGCAGTTTCCCAAGGTTGACAAGTTTTTCGCGCTCGTCACAGTCGTGTATATATATCTTCTCGTTCGCAACGATGTCCTCGCCGAATTTGTTTACCAATTCCTGCTTGGTGGTACCGCGGTGACAGCCCGTGGCAATGAGGATCGTAATGTCGGCATCCGGATTTCCTTTGCGTATCTCACGGAGCATGAACGGCATAATCACCTTACTCGGCACCGGTCGCGTGTGATCGCTCGCGATGATGACGACCGTCTTTTTACCCCGAGCCAACTCACACAGACGTTCCGATCCTACCGGATTCTCCAAAGCCTTTTTCACAAGCTCGTGCTCATCGGCTTTGGGTGTGTATTCCTCGATGGACGAGGTCATCACGGCAGCCAGCTCTTCCTCTTTGAAATCATAGCGTATTTTTTCTTTTCCGTAAGGGAACAGCACCGTTTTCATTTTGCTTCACTCCACTCCGTTTTGTAGTACCGATTAAATACGGCCATAACGCCGGGGATCAATACCAACTGCAGCACGATGCCGAGTGCTGCATCCGCAAAACCGCCGGTGATAAACGCACCGAAGGTAAACACCGAGCCTTTGAGCCCCAACAGCACCGCCTTGCTGATACCCCATACAACGCGGCCCGACAGCATCGCAGTTATAAGACTCACATACAGCCATCCGACGCTGTGTTGCTTTTTGGCATATACAAGACCGATCACAAGTCCGTAGGTTGCCAGTTCCAACGCCATCCATACGGCGTTCGGGTAAAGCGGCGGCATACCGAAACAGACCGATCGGAAAAACGGCAGGATCAGCCCGATGGTGCAGCCGTATTTCGCGCCGCAGATCAGACCGCACAGCATCACGGGTAGGTGCATCGGCAACAGAGAATCCCCGATCTCCTTGATCTGCATTGTGAAAAGCGGAAGCACCGCTCCCAAGGCGAGAAACATCGCTGCTGTGAGCAATCGTTTGAGTTTGTCATTCATACTCTTTCGCCTCCTCCCTTTGATTATACCAAATTACACCAAAAAAACAAGAGAGCGTTCTTGTCCATTTGGTTGAAAAAGTTGAATTATAGGAGGCTCCGATGGTTTTATGCAAATGAACGGTCTGCCGTTTTGGTCAATATTCGACCAGCTCAATAGTTTCACAATGTGGGCGGAAAAAGTCCGTTTTCGCAAGAATGCTCTCGTCACTTTCGCCGTTATAGCGATACAAAACGACTTCTTTGAGATCGTCGCATTTTTCAAGAATGCTTTTCAGAAATACCTTGTCGGCTTCAATGCCATGTCCCAAAACCACCAGCGTTTCAATATCTGAAAAGCGAACGCCCGAGATCTCAAACCGATTTCGGTATTTCTTCAAAAATCTCTCAATGATGTTGCAATACGGAATCGTCCGCCGCACCTCTTCATCCAAGCCCCTGCCGGTATTTTCCCAGTGATGATACGCATTCAGTCCGGAAAGCAATTTTTTATACAGTTTCCTTTCCGGTCTTAGCCACTTAAGGATATGCCGGCGAAAAGCCAACGACTCACGGCAGAGTATTTTGGACCAGCACATATCTTCATACTGAGCCAGGCACGGCTCTTCTCGAAAATCGTAGCCCAAGAGAATATCGTTTTCTGTCAAGGAACCATGCACGTAGCAAACGTGGGGCGTATAGATTTCCGCCGTGTTGGTATAGTTGAAATTGATCGCCACCGTGTTTTTATCGAGGTGTTTCTCAATACACGGTTTTTTCTTAAGGGGATTCGTTGCGATCTCAGACGCCAAATACTCGCTCAACAAAGTATGGATATCTCTAAACACCTCGGTCAATTCCCGTACTTCTTTACGATTATCGTCAAAATCGCAGTATTCCGACATCGATTTCAAAAAGCACCGCTCGGAAAGAAGGCGAATGTTTTCTTCAAAGGAATACCAAGTTTCGATCTTTTCCGTGTCGCAATACTCCTTAAACCGTGTTAAAGAAGGGTGCTGCGTATTTGCTGCGAAGGTTTTATAATCGGTTTTATAACCGTGATTGAGGTCAAACCCATTGCCGATTATAGCCAATCTCTTGTATCGTTTTCCGAATAAGTACATCGTATGATCCCTCTTTCACTCATTGCCTTTGATGTAATGCCAGTATAGCATAAGGCCTCACTATTTGTCGACTCTTCTGTAGCCCACAAACTCAGCACGGGATCGTTTATAACGATTTATCGACACGAGGTCTCCAAAACCGCGTGCCGAGGTGACAACTCTCTCGTGCCAAAGCAAAAAACACCACCCGTTGGGTGATGTTTTTGTTTGGCTATGGGCTATAAAAAAGATATTTTATAGTTTTTCATCTCACACCCCTTAAAAACACAGGGGTTTTCGTGACTTCCAACTGATTTTCAAGCAACTTTCCCTTAAATTTTCCCTTATGAGAATTTTTAAGGGAAAGTTTTCTTTATTCGTCCTCTAATGTATCAAGCAGCTTGGCGGAATTGCGCTT
>CAYVDQ010000004.1:0-23296 GCA_964450615.1 uncultured Eubacteriales bacterium
TGGGGCGTCCCCACGCTCAATCAGGTATTTCCCGCTGACTATGCCGTGCCGCGCTACGGTGTGTATGCGTCGCTCGTCGTTGTGGGCGAGCGTCAATATCAGGCGGTGACCAATATCGGGGTACATCCGACCGTAGGCGGGCTGCAAGAGCCGCAGGCGGAAACCTGGATTCGGGATTTTGACGGTGAGCTGTACGGGCAGACCGTGCAGGTGTTGTTGGTCCGCTTTTTGCGGGAAGAACGCTGCTTTGCGAACGCTGAGGCGTTAAAAGTGCAGATCGTCACCGATGCTCACGACGCTCAGGCGGTGCTTCGCGGACAAAGCGGCGAAAAAGCTGTGATCTTTGATTTTGATGATACGTTGCAGGACCGTACGGCGGCATTTTTGGCGGTGGCGCGGCAGATGCTTTCGCGGCATATGCGCGCGGCGGATGCCGAACAACTTGAACACTATGCGCGGCAATTGTGCGTGGAAAACCGCGGCGGTTACGTTGATTACAGCACGTTTTTCCACGAGTTTATTAAGCGGTGGCCGTTTGATGAGGGTGTTACCGGCGAGCAGCTTTTATGGGAATACCATCGATTGTTCCCGCTGCATTCGGCGCTGTATCCCGAAACACCCGCAGTGCTCCGAGATTTGCGGCGGCGCGGGTATCAAATCGGGATCATTACGAACGGTAATCCGTTACTGCAAAACCGCAAGCTGGATGTAACGGGACTGCGGTTGTGTACGGATCTTTCGATGATATCGGGCGATGAGGGGATCCACAAGCCGCATCCGGAGCTGTTCCGTCGGGCGGCGGCGCGGCTGGGCGTTGCACCGGAAAACTGCGTCTACGTTGGGGATCACCCGATCAACGATATACAAGGCGCAATCAGCGCCGGTATGCAAGCAATTTACCTCAACACGCGGGGGTTGGACGAGCACCCCGACGGTGTACCCGAGGTTCACCGATTAGCGGAAATTTTAACGATATTGTAAAGATAGCACGACCCCGACAGATTTTCCTGTCGGGGTCGTGCTATCTTATTATGCTGATTTGACCGTTTTCTTCCAGTATACCTTCCCCGTCATTCAGACGAATTACCTGACAATCATGAACAAACTCATAATGCAAACACGTTTCTTCAAATCCGGTGTAGCGCTTTTCAAATTTGTTGTAATGAGGAAGTATTTGTATATTGGTTACATGGCACGCCGATAAATCTTTCAAACCAACGATATTCATTTCCGGCGAATACTGATCAATCAGGTCGAGCGTGGGAGTGAGTACAAGTGCCCCCGCGCTACAGCCGATAACACATTTGTTTTTTGCGAAATGATCCAAAATGTCAGCAAAGCCGTGTTTGCGGATCGAATGTAAAAGATAGTAAGGATTCCCGCCTATCATTTCCACCACATCGTAAGTCATCAGTTCCGTCGGTGATTGATAATCGAAATCAAAACACTCGACCTGCAAACCCAGCAATGTCAGTTCATTTGTCAAACGCTCCACGTGATAATTCTTTTCTTTGAATTCGTTATCAGCAGTAACCACAAGCGCTGCTTTGCCGGCATTTATACGAGTTCTCATTGTGCTTATCAGTTGTTGGCTTGATAAACCGTTTGAGGTTAACACAATCATAGTCGTTCTCCTTTATGTTTGAGGGCGTAGAAGGCTCCCTCCGGGAGGGAGCTGTCGCCGTAGGCGACTGAGGGAGAGAGCGTTGCAACGACGCTCAATTCAAAGATAAGATTGCGCAGGCTCCCTTCGTCACGGCGTTGCCGTGCCACCTCCCTCTCGGAGGGAGGCTTTTACAGCGGCGTCAATATACTCGCATACGCCCCGAAAATTTGTGTTGATTTGGCGGTTCGTCATTCGTATTACCTTTAAATTATAACTTTCGAGAATTTCTGTACGAAATTCATCTTTTTGTTTTCCTTGTTCGGTATAGTGTTGTGAACCGTCGATCTCAATGACAAGTTTGGCTTTATGGCAGTAAAAATCGGCTATAAAATCACCAATTGCTTTTTGTCGCTGAAAGCGAATTTCGTATTTTGATAAAAAATCATACCACAAATGGTTTTCTTGAGGAGTAGCATGCTTGCGCAGATTCTTGGCGAGCGTGATATTCTTTTTATTGTAATCCAGCGACATAGTGTTGTCCCAACCTTTTCACACACTTTTTTAAGAGGGGCATATTCTGTTAATAGCGCAGCTTGACGATGTTGGCAACAATACCGCCGGCAGAATCGACGTCAACGGTGGCGTAGGTGCCGCCGCGTCCGAGTGAACCGGGGCTTATGAGATATAAGCCGTCGTCGTACAGGGTCAGCGCCTGATGCGTGTGACCGAACAGCGCCACGCGCGCCATGCGGGAGCGGGCGGCGCAGGAGAAGCGGTAGAGATCGTGCTTGACGCCGTAGTGGTGTCCGTGTGCCGCAAAAAAGGTCTGTCCGCCGAATTTGAATTCGGCATCGTGTGGGAACGGCGAGGAAAAATCACAGTTTCCCGATATCTGCAGCGTGCGCACCGTGACAAACTCGCTGATAGCGGTAAGGTCGGCAGCGCCGTCGCCCAAATGCACCAGCAACGAAGCTTCAGGCTGTGCGTCGATCGCCGCTTGCAGCGCGCGGCGGTCACCATGCGTATCGGAAACAACTAATAAACGAAACATAGTATCACCTTTTATTACATACATATTGAGATAAGGAGGGATCGCGATGAGTCAGATCACACCGGATCAATTACAAGCCTTGCTCGGGTACGCATCCAAGCGGTTGGGCATGACACCGGAACAGTTGGCGCGAACGGTGCAAAACGGCGGGTTGTCGTCTTTGTCGAATCGTGCAGGGGCGGACAATACGCAGAAATTCGCCCAGCTTGCGAACGATCCGCAGAGGTTGCAGCAGCTCTTAAACACACCTGAGGTGCAGGCGTTTTTGTCCAAGCTGACGGGAGGAAAGGATTCCCATGGATGACGAGCTTTCCAAAAAATTAGATGGCCTTTTAAATTCACCGGACGGCATGGAAAAGATCCAAAGCATGATGGCGGCGCTGGGCATCTCTCCCGATGCGCTGAATACCGCCGCGTCGCCCGAGCCCGAGCCGACACCGCCACCGGTGGCGATGCCGGAGCTGGACGGGCTGTTAAAACTCATGCCGCTGTTATCGCAAATGGGCAGGGACGATCAAAACACGACCTTGCTTAAGGCGCTTCGCCCGTATTTGCACGGTGACCGAGAAAAACGGTTGGACGACTCCGTTCGCATGATGCAATTACTGAAATTTTTACCACTGTTGCAAAAGGGAGGAACATCCGAATGAACGAACGCAGTGTGACACAGCTTCAGCAAGAGGCGGCGTTACGCGTGCAACGCATGGCGGAACGGTCGCAGCGATTGGTGCGGGAGCATCCCGTGAACATTTACCGCGGAGTGACGCTCACACCGCCGATCCCGCAATCAGCAAAGCCGACGGTTGAGGAAATCCCGCCTTGCAAAGAGGAAGCCGTCGGCGAACGGAAACCGCCGTGTCGCTTTTCGGAACAAAAACCCCGCGAAAAGGATTGGCTTTCCTTTTTGGCGGGGGATGAAGAGCGGGCGTTACTGTTATTGCTTATTTTTGTACTCGGTCGCAATGGTGCACCGACCGAACTGCTATTGGCGCTGTTGTACGTTGCGTTATAGGTCGACAAATTCATCGGGATTATCGCGAATATAGGCGGCACACAAGGTAAGCGGCTGCTCGGCGGCGATCGCCTCACGCAGCGCCGTTTCGTCCTCCGCCGCGGCACAAGCTTTGGCGCCGATCAGCGAAAAACCGTCCGTTGCCGATTCCAGAAAACGGCCGGAAGGAGAACGGAGCAACGATTCCAACTCCGCAGCCTCCAACTCATGGCAAATAAGCCATACGCTGTAAACGGCGACCCTGCCGTGTGACAGCAAGGGGATCAGGTGGTACACATCGGGACGGTGGCGGTCCGTTTTTGCCATGATATTGGCGACGACGGCGCGCACAAGCTCACCGTCCGGTATGGCGGCGAGCGTCTCGACGGACAGTGTACGGTATTGCTTATAAAGAGCGGCGAACGGGTCGCTCTTTTCTTTTTTGTCCAGTCGATGAAGATAGATGCCAATGAGAACGGCAAGCACGATCATTACGAGCGTGCCGGCATCGAAATTATCAAACATACTCAACTCTCCTTTGTGAGGAGGCGGTAAATATCGCCTTTTTTCACACCGGTCTCCGCTGCCGCTTTTTTGGCGGCATCCGAGGCGGACAAGCCTTCCCCCACGTAAGCGCGGGCAATCTCTGCCGCTTCTTCGGGGGTGAGCGGTGTGTCTGCCACGGGGGCAGCACCTTCAATCACTAAAACGAATTCGCCGCGCGGAGCGGTTTCACGGTAGCGGGCAACCGCCCCCGTGAGCGTGGTACGCACGATCTCCTCGTGCAATTTGGTGAGCTCGCGGGCAAGGCAGATGCGGCGCTCACCGAATGCACCCAGCAGATCCTCCAACGTGCCGAGCAGCTTGTGCGGGGCTTCATAAAACACCATGGTGCGCTGTTCGGCTTTCAAGACTTCTAACCGATCGCGGCGGTCGCGGCGGTTGGTGGATAAAAACCCTTCAAAGGTAAAGCGGGCGGTGGGAAGTCCCGAAACGCTGAGTGCCGAAATTCCTGCGCTGGGGCCGGGAATCACGGTGACGGGGATCCCGCGTTCGTGGCACAGCGCCACCAGATCCTCTCCGGGATCGGAAATCGCGGGCATACCGGCATCGGTGACCAGGACGGCGTTTTCGCCGTCCTCCAGCTTGCGGCAGATGGTCTCCCCGCGTTCGCGTTTATTGTGTTCAAAATAACTGATCAGCGGCTTACGGATACCGAAATGATTGAGCAATGTCAGTGATACACGGGTATCCTCTGCGGCGATGAAGTCGCATGCCTCCAAAGCCTCAACGGCGCGGGGCGGAAAATCCGACAAATTGCCTATGGGGGTGCCGACCAGTGTGAGTGTGCCGGGCATGGAATCACCTACTTTTCGAGAATGTGAGGAGGGTGCGTGATAAGCTGTGGGTTACCGCCTTTGACGGCATCGCACAGGAACAAAAAAGGCGAGGTATCCTGCCGCGCGTGCACCCATTGCAGGCGCGTGGGGGACAAGCCTTGTTCGCGCAGCGTTATCATAACGTCCGGCAAGCGTTCCGGACGGTGACAAAAACAAAAGTGACCGCCGACCTTCAGCAAACGGTGTGCGGCGGCAAAGACATCCCGCAGGGTGGTGGCGGTTTCGTGCCGCCGAAGCCGACGATCGGGATGCGTGCTGACCTTGCCGCTGCCTGCCGGAAAATACGGCGGGTTGCACACCACCGCATCATACGCGCCGGCGGGAAGCGTGAGCGCGCACCAATCCTGCTCCCAAACGGTGATACGGTCGGACAAACCGTTTTGTTCGACCGCCGTGCGGCAAAGTGCGACGGCGTTTTTGGAGAGCTCCACGGCATCCACCGTGGGAGTCAAGCCATTGGAATACCACAAGAGCGGTATAATGCCGCAGCCGGTGCCCAGATCGCAAACACGGTCGGTGCTGCGCACGGCGGCAAATTCGCTGAGCAGCACGGCGTCCGTGCCGAAGGTGCACGTATTATCCACCAACACGAAACGGCCGTTGGCAAGCGGTTCGGTACGAATCATACAAAAACCCCTTTTCAAGACAAAGGGCTGCCGTACGCGTTGGTACGGCAGCCCTCAGCAAATCGGCATCATTCAGCCTGGGGAGCGCCAACGGGGCACGCCTCGGCACAAGCGCCGCAATCGATGCAGGTTTCGGGGTTGATAACGTATTTGCCATCACCCTCGGAAATCGCTTCGGTGGGGCAGCCTTCGGCGCAAGCGCCGCAGTTGATGCAATCATCAGAGATTTTATAAGCCATTGTTCAAGCACCTCCTTTGCTCTTACGATTAGTACGATAGCATATTTTAAAAGAAAAATCAACTCAAAATTTTTGCGATCGGGGCGAAAAACGAAAAAGTACTTGCGTTTCGGGTCGAAAGGTGTTTATAATAATGTGGGTATTCTTCGTAATAAATTTGTAAAAGGAGGGACAGTGTATGGCGGAATACGTGTGGAACGCGGCGCTTATGCGGCGTGTGTTTGTCGTACCGGAAGAAATCGCGGATCGTCATTTGCGGCTTGCGGGTTCGGTGCAACTGAAAGTATTGCTGTGGCTGTCCCGAAACGACGGCGCCTTTGACGCGGATGCGTGCGCAAAAGCCATCGGCGAAACCGCGCCGGACTGCCGTGACGCGTTGCAATACTGGGTAGCGGCAGGCGTGCTGCAGGCGACCGGCGACGAAGAACCGGTTGTTATTACGGAGCTCCCCGCACCGCAACCTGTAAAGAAACCGGCACGCCCGAAGGTGACAAAACCGCAGATGACCGACGTGATCCGTTGGCAAACGAAGGACGAAGAATTCGGCGGATTGTTGACGGAGGTCAGCACCCGCATGGGGCGGCCGCTTTCAAACGGCGATGCGGAAACGTTGCTCTATTTATACGAAACGGTCGGCTTGCCCGCAGCAGTACTGCTGATGGTAGTCGGCTACGCGGCGCAGGCGGAACGCATCAATATGCGGTACATAGAAAAAGTGGCCCTGGATTGGGCGGACCGCGGTATTTTGACAATGGAAGCGGCAGAGGAGCACTTGTGCTACATGGAACGCTGTGAGCAGGCGGTACGGCACGTGCAGACGGTGTGTCAGCTTCAAAAGCCGCTCACCGGCGCGACGGCGTGCCGCACGGTGGAGAAATGGATCTGCCAGTGGGGAATCACCGACGAGGTGTTATTGCAGGCGTATGAGATCTGCCGGGAAAAGACCGGTAAATTTGAAACGCGGTACATAGACCGCGTGTTGGACAATTGGCACAGTCAGGGTGCGAATACGGCAGAAAAGGTCGCCAAGCTGTCGGGTAAAAAGCCTGCTAAAGCACCCACGGCGGAAAACACGGAATACGAAGAGATGGTCGGGCAGTATATGCCCGTCTATAGAAAGAAGAAGAGGTGAGTCGCCGCATGTTTAAACGGGAAATTTATGAAAAAGCAATGGCGACATTGAAGGAGCGGCGCGGCGTCGCGCTCACGCGTGCAGCGGCCATTCATGAAAAAGTGCGCGAAGAGGAGCCCCGCGTGCGCGAGATCGAGCAGTTGATGGCGCAGTCGTCTGCCAAGGTTGTGGCGGCGATCCTTAACAAGGGTGACGTAGAAAGGCAGGTAGAGAAGATCAAAAACGAAAACCTCGCTTTGCAAACGGAACTGGCGGTATTGTTGCAAAAGCGTGGCATAACGTCGGGTAATTTTGAGCCGTTGCACACCTGTTCCGATTGTCAGGATACGGGGTTTGTGGATGGCAAGCCGTGCGCTTGCCTGGAGCAGTTGATGCGGGAATATTCCTGCATGGAGCTGTCTGAGTTGTCGGCGATGAAACCGACCTCGTTCGACGATCTGTCGCTTGAGTATTACTCTTCCCGAGCGGACAGCCGCACCGGCATCGCGCCGCGCGCACAGATGCGGCAGGTCATCGAATATTGCCGCGCCTATGCCCGTAATTTTGACGGACGTGACGACAGCTTGTTGTTGCGCGGACCGACAGGCGTCGGCAAAACGCATTTATCGCTGGCGATTGCCGGTGAGGTTCTGTCGCAGGGCTATTCGGTCGTATACGGGCCGGTACAACAGCTGTTGCACCGTATGGAGCGGGAGCATTTCGGCAGAGCGGACGGCAATACCGAGGATGTGTTGCTCGAATGTGATCTGTTGATTTTAGACGATGTCGGAACGGAATTTTCCAGTTCTTTTTATACGTCGGCGCTGTATAATATCATCAATGGACGGCTGATGGCAGAAAAGCCCACCATCATCAGCACAAATTTGAATCAAAAAGAGCTGACCGATCGCTATGGTGAGCAGATCGCGTCACGCGTTACGGGTTTATTTGAGCCGCTGGTATGTGTCGGCAAGGATATTCGTCAGCAGAAACTCAAGCAATCGCTGAAAGGGGAATAACAATGGAAGCAAACATGATGTGTATGGGATGTATGCGCCCTCTGGGAGAGGGTGAGACTAAATGTGCACATTGCGGGTATCCCGCGAGCGGTGTGAATCCGCCGGAATATTTGCGTATCCGCACCTTGCTCAGCGGTCGGTATCTGGTCGGCCGCGTGCTGGAGATCGGCGGAGACAGTGCGGTGTACATCGGCTATGATACGCAAGAGGAAAGCGCTATCACGTTGCGGGAATTTTTCCCTGCCACGCTGTGTGCGCGGCAACCGAGCGGCGCGCTCGTGCCTGCGGACGGGAAAGAAGCAGTTTTTGCCGCCTACCGTGCCAAGTTTTTGGCGGTGGCGCGCGCGGTTGCCCGCCTGCGCGACGTGTTGGTGGTTGTGCCGTCGTATGATATTTTCGAAGAGAACGGAACCGCCTATACCGTAGCGGAATTCTGCGAAGGAAAAAGCCTTGAAAAATATGTGGCAGCGAAAGGCGGCCGTTTATCGTTTGACGAAACCAGACGGTTGTTTTTGCCGTTGCTTTCCGCGTTGTCCACGATTCATGCAACGGGTCTGTTGCATCTTGGCATCAGCCCCAAAAACATTTTGGTGGACACGGAAGGCAATCTGCGTCTGAAAAATTTTGCCATTCCGGAAACGCGCACGGTAAACACCGAGTGCAAGCCGAATCTGATTGCGGGTTATGCGGCACCGGAGCAATATGAGGAGGGTGAAGATTGTACGCCCGCCTCCGACGTGTACGGTGTAGCCGCCTCCATGTTTTTTGCTTTGACGGGTCGGCATCCCGCCGATGCGACACAGCGCGGCAAGAAGGTGAACGATCTGCTGATGCCCGCGGAGGTTGCCGATAAAACCCCCGCTCACGTCAAGGAAAGCTTGATCCGCGCGTTGCGCGTGCATCCGCCGCGCCGCACGCAAACCGTTCAGCAGTTGTTGGATGAAATGACTGCTACCCCGGCGGTGGCAGCACTTATTCACGAGGATGACGAGGAAGAAGAAACCCCAAAAAAGAGTGGTGCAAAAACGCTTTGGATCATCTTTGTTGCCGCGTTTGCGGTACTGGCAATTGCGATGGTATTGGTGCTTAACAGCTTGAACGTGATCCATCTGGGCGGTGCGGAACCGACCGCGACTACCACTACGCAGGATGTGCTGACCATGGCTCCCACGACCTCTACCGAGTTTGTGGCCACTCCCACCGGTGAGGCGCTGTTCACCGTGGAGGATTTAAGGGGCCGCGCGTATGCGCTGGTCAAAAGCTCCACAATGTCGGGTGACATGAAAGTGGAACTCAAGGGATACGAATACAATAATACGGTTCCCAAAGGACTGATCGTTTCGCAGACGCCGGCGGCGGGTGAGAAAACGGATCGCGGCACCGTCATTTCGGTGGTTATCAGTGCCGGTCCCGCCACGGGTGTGATGCCGGATCTGACCGGTTGGAAAGAAGAACATGCCAAACTGTATCTGCAAGCACTTGGCTATACTGTATCAGAAAGCATACTGTTACAGGCGGGGACGACATTGGAGAAAGGTTTGGTCGACCGTTCAACTCCGAAGGCGGGTGCCGAGATCGCAATCGGCGATACGGTAATGCTGTACGTCAGCGATGTCGCAGAAACTGCGGAAACAACGGAAGAATAAAGGACGGATTACTATGTTATTAAAAAACGCAACGATCTATAACGATCAATTTGAAACGGTAAAACAGAACATCACGGTTGAGGGCGAGCGCATTGCAGCGATCGACAACCGCGAGTGTGGCGATACGGTGCTGGATTTGGCAGGATATACCGTATTGCCGGGCCTTATTGATATACATATTCACGGTTGTGCGGGGCATGATACCGGTGAGGCAACAGAGGAAGCGTTACAAGCGATGTCCGAGTGTTTGGTTAAACGCGGTGTTACCTCCTTCTGCCCGACGTCCATGACCTTGTCTTTTGAAGAGTTGCAACGCATTTTCCGTAACGTAGCGGCTTGCCGTCTGACGGTAGGCGGTGCATACATTCAGGGCATCAATATGGAAGGGCCGTATATTGCCATGTCCAAAAAAGGCGCACAAAACGGCGCCTATGTCCGCAACCCCGACGCCGCTGAGTTTAAGCGGCTGTACGAGGATTGCGGCGGCATCGTTAAGGTGGTTGACATTGCACCGGAATGTGACGGCGCAGAGGAATTCATTAAGGAAATCCAGCCGATCTGCCCGGTGTCCATTGCCCACACGGCTGCCGACTATGACGAGGCGTGCCAAGCGATCGAATGGGGCGCGCGCCATGTTACGCATCTGTACAATGCACAAAGCGGGCTTACCCACCGCAGCCCCGGTGTCGTGGGTGCGGTCTTCGACAAAACCCGTGAATACGGTGTGCGTGCGGAAATGATCTGCGATGGATTCCACATCCATCCGGCGGCCTTGCGTATTGCGTTTGCGCAGCTCGGTGAAGAGAATTCGATCATCATCAGCGATTCCATGAGCGCAGCGGGACATGTTGACGGCGAATACGATTTAGGTGGTCAAACCGTATATGTAAAGGACGGAAAGGCGTTGCTTGCCGACGGCACCATTGCTGCCTCAACCTCCAATGTGTATGAGGAACTTTGCAACGTTATACGCTTCGGTATTCCGGTCAAGCAGGCGATCAAGTCTGCGACGATCAACCCTGCCCGTGCGATTCGTGTCGACGATGAAACCGGTTCCATCAAGGAAGGCAAGCTTGCCGACTTGTTGGTGGTTGATGAGAATTTCAACATTGTTCTGGTGATCGTGCGCGGTCAAATCAAGGTGGATAACCGATAGTGTGACAGGAATCGAACCTGCCACACTAAGCAGAGATCCGAAAACACGAACCGCGCTGTCTGCACAAGACGACGCGGTTCTTCTCTTTACATTGCGCGAATTTTGTGGTATCGTTATAGGTATCAACTAAGGAGGTACAGCTATGGCACGAGAACGTTACTTAGTTGGGGTGAGCAAAGAGGAATTGGAATACACACCGCCACCACCGCCACCATCAACCTTCAAAGAAAAATGGGAAAATTTTTGGTACCATTATAAGTGGGCGGCTATCATCGGCATGCTGGTGACGGCGATCGCGGTCGTGGTGATTGCACAAGCGGTAACGAAAACGCGTCCGGATTATACCGTGTGTTTGGTGACACAGCAAGAAATGTCGCTCGCGGCAACCGATCGTTTGCAAGCGGAGCTTGCGGCAGTGGGAAAGGATCGCAACGAAGACGGCGAAGTGGTCGTCAAAATTCAAGTGCTTAACGTTTCTTCTGAAACAGGAGCGCAATACGCCATGGCAAACCGTCAAGCGGTTACTGCCCATATTGTGGCGCGGGACGTATTGCTGTTTGCATTTGATCCGGAATATTATACGAACATTTTAGAGCCGGTGATGGATAAAGGTGTTTCGTTCTTTGTACCGCTCGCGATGGAGACTGCGGGAATCAGCGAGGACGGCACTTACTGGAACTGGAATGAGAGCCCGTTACTGAAGGAAGCGGATATGCAGGCGATGGACGTTTATCCGGCGGTGCCGAAAGACTTATATTTCGGCGTTCGGAATCTATCGCTCGACTCGGAAAAGGATGCAAAGGAGCAGCAAGCGTATACGGCGCTTTTGCAGGCGTTTATTGCGGCACACGCGGAATAATCTGTAACCGTTCGGGTATACTATCGTCGGTACTTCTCGGTACCGGTTAAAACGATAGGGAGGAACGAACTTATGCAGAACGAACAGAACAAGCAGAACAAACAAAACCAGCAGAACAAGCAAAACAACCAGGACAACCAGAGCAAGAAAAACAACCAGAACGAACAGAACAAGCAGAACAATCAGAACAAGTATTAAAAGTCATTTCCCCAAAAGGCACCGTCGGCATTCGCCGGCGGTGCCTTTGACATTAGTGCTTGCGTTTTTTGGGGCGGCATGGTAAAATATAAAGCAGTGTGACAATGCCACTGAAAGGGAGTGGACCGATGGCTGAATACGGAATGTTTAAAACAGCGCTTCGCGGGTTCCGCAAGGAGGACGTTTTGGCGTATATCGATGAGATGTTGGCCGAGCGTTCCCGTCAGGAACTCGAACTGCAAGGGCAGATCGAGACACTGCAAAAACAACTTGCCGAGGCACAGGTGCAAAAAGAGGCTGTTCGTGAAAACGAGCGGTTGACAGCAGAGCTGGAGGAATGCAAAGGGCAGGTTGAGGTGCTGACGGCACAGGTTGCGGAGATAACGGCGCAGCTTGAGCAAGAGCGCGGCGAGTCTGAAGCAGCCACCATGCGTGACGCTGAGCTTTCCGAGCAGCTGGAGCAATCGCATCAAGCGATCGCGGCACTTTGGGAAGAAAAAGCAGAATTGCAAAAGCAGGTTGATGAAACCACCGAACGGATAGAGCAATTACACGCTGTCGGTGTGGATTTCTGCCGTCAAGTTTCGGAATTGTTGCCCGAGCAGACAAGCGAAACCGTGGCACCCGTGCCGGAGCAACCGCCGCTTGTGATCGATATGCCGAGCGCGGAGCCGAAGCCCATGGAAAGATGGTTGTTCTAAATGCAACGTATTGAAACAACGCAGTTGCGTGAAGTGATCCCTTCACTGCACGCCGGTGATAGAATTTTGTTGTCGGGGCCGGTGTATACGGCGCGGGACGCGGCGCACAAGCGCCTGGTTGCGCTTATGCAGCAGGGAAAACCGCTACCCTTTGCACTCCCTGACGCGATCATTTTTTATTCCGGTTCAACGCCTGCGCCCACAAACGGTGTGATTGGTGCTTGCGGACCGACCACCTCCTGCCGTATGGATCCGTTCACACCGCAGTTGTACGATGCGGGTGTGTGCGCGACCATCGGTAAGGGTGAACGCGCGGCCGCAGTTACAGACGCGATCGTGCGCAATAAAGCGATCTATCTGTGCGCGTTGGGCGGTGCCGGTGCATTGGCGGCGGAACACATCACCGCGTGCGATGTTGTGGCGTTTCCCGAGCTTGGTTGCGAAGCCGTCAAGCGATTGTGTTTTCGCGAGTTCCCGTTGATTGTTGGGGTTGATTGTCACGGAAAATCTGCATTTTATGAGATAAAGGAGTAAACGAACATGGCAGAACTGAAATATACGATTGTGAAAGAATTGGGTGTGCTGTCGGAGTCCCCCACGGGCTGGCGCAAGGAAATCAACCTGGTTAGCTGGAACGACCGCGAGCCCAAGTACGATATTCGCGACTGGGCGCCGGAGCGCAGTAAAATGGGCAAAGGTGTCACGCTGACACCCGATGAGGTCATTTTGCTTCGCGATCTGCTGGGGGAAATCGATATTTAAGGAGAATAGAGTATGGCAATTTGGGAATTACTCAAGGCCGCTTTACAAGGTGTGGTGCAAGGTATTACTGAATGGTTGCCGATCAGCAGCACCGGTCACTTGATCATTGTCGAGGAATTTATCCCGTTTACCCGTTCCAAAGAGTTCTTTGATTTGTTTTCGGTGCTGATCCAGCTCGGTTCCATTTTGGCGGTATTGGTCTTGTATTTTCACAAGCTCAACCCCTTTTCGCCGAAAAAGACCGCCGCAGAAAAACGCGGTACGTGGTCGCTGTGGGGCAAGGTGCTGATTGCCAGTATCCCCGCCGCAATCGCAGGATTGCTGATTGACGATTGGCTGGATGCCATGGAAACCGAACATAAAGGCGTTTTCTTGTACATCATCGCTGCGGCGCTGATCGTCTACGGTATTGCCTTTATTATCATGGAATGCATGGTGCGTAAAACCAAAGTGAACGATCTGTCACAGATTCGTCCGGGTTTGGCACTGGGTATCGGCGCGTTCCAGATGCTGGCATTGATCCCCGGCACCTCGCGTTCCGGTTCGACCATCTTGGGCGCAACCGCACTGGGCACCTCCCGCACGGTTGCCGCCGAGTTTTCGTTCTTTATGGCAATTCCGGTCATGTTCGGCGCGTCGGGACTCAAGTTACTGAAAGCGGCGATGGATGGTGCACTGTCCGCCTTCTCGTGGTTGGATTGGGCGTGCTTGGCTGTCGGCTTTGTAGTATCGTTCGCGGTATCGGTGCTGGTGATCCGTTTCTTGATGGATTTCATCAAAAAGCACGATTTCAAACCGTTTGGTTGGTACCGTATCGTGTTGGGTATTATCCTCATCGTACTCGTTGCCACCGGCTTGATCGGTGCATAAACAAAACAGAAAAAACAGAGCGCTGATGGTTACCATCAGCGCTCTGTTTTTTGTTTGGGTGTCTTGCTTTGTTGCTTTAACACTTCGCATTGTGGCTCTAATCGTTTGGTTAATAAAGCCTGTGGTTGTATACCAAAATAGTGTTGAATATTAAACAAAATATCGACACCTAACCGAGGAGGCAGTTCCCCTTTTTCCACTTTATTAAAGCTACCGATGCCAATATCCAGTATGGCGGCCATATCTTTTTTTGAAAGATGATAACGTTTTCTGAGCCACCGGATATTCTCGGACAGCGTATTCCACTCTTCTCTATTTTGTTCGCTTTTCATCTAAAGCCCTTCTTTTTACAACCAAAAGATGTACCGAAAGTTATTTTACACCCGATAGGTGTAAAAGTCAATACACCTTTTAGTTGTGCGCTATAATAAATGCAAGGATTGGGGGAGAGCAAGAATGTACAATATTCGGGAATTGCGTGATGCTCATGATTTGACACAAGCCCAGGTTGCAAAGGTTATTAAAACCACTCAACAACAGTACAGTAAAATCGAAAGCGGAAGAGCAGATATTAGCGGTGAAAAACTGATATTACTGGCGAAGTTTTACAACGTTTCAGTGGATTACATTTTGGGCTTAACGGAGAAATAAAAAACCATAAAAAGGTGCGCTTTCCTTATGGGAAGCGCACCTTTTTACGGTGACATATAAGCAACGGTGCGGGAAATCTTGTAGGGAACGGATTTATCCGTTCCGACGAAGTGCGTATTGTACCCCCCATAAAACAAGTCTGTCGCAAAAAATCGAAATGCGCTAGCGGTGCCAATATTTGCGATCCAGACTGCGATACTGGATGGCTTCGGACAAATGCTCAATGCGCAGTTTTTCACAGCCGTCCAGATCGGCAATGGTACGCGCCACTTTTAACAAGCGGTCGTACGCGCGGGCGGATAACCCCAATCGGTCAAAAGCGCTTTCCATGAGCGCCTGGGCATCTTCGGATAAGGCGCAATGTCGCCGCAACAGAGAAGGTGTCAACTGCGAATTGGTGCGGATGCGGGTGCCGGCATAGCGCTCGAGCTGTAACCGCCGCGCCGTGTTGATGCGCTCGCGGATGGACGCGGAATTTTCGCAGGGCTCTTTGGCATTCAGATCGATATAGCCAACCGGCGGCACCTCCACGTGCAGATCAAAACGGTCCAACAACGGACCGGAAATGCGGGACAAATACCGCGTGACGCCGTGTGCCGAGCAGGTGCATTCGCGGGTGGGATGGCCGTAGTAACCGCAGGCACACGGGTTCATGGCGGCGACCAGCATAAAAGAGCAGGGATAGGTCAGTGATCCGCTGGCACGGGAAATGGTCACGCGCTGATCTTCAAGCGGTTGCCGCAACCCCTCGGTTGCTTGGCGCGAGAATTCCGGCAATTCGTCCAAAAAGAGAACGCCGTTATGCGCAAGCGATACCTCACCCGGCCGCGGAACGGCTCCGCCACCGGTCAAACCCACCGCCGACACCGTATGGTGAGGCGACCGAAACGGACGAGAAGATAACAAGCCCACGTCGGCGGGCAACGTTCCGACAATGGAATGTACGGAAGTGGCTTCGAGCGCTTCCTCGCGCGTCATATCCGGCAGAATCGACGGCAAACGTTTGGCAAGCATACTTTTGCCCGAACCGGGCGGGCCCACCAATAGAATATTGTGATTTCCGGCAGCAGCGATCTCCATGGCACGGCGGGGGACCGCTTGTCCCATCACTTCGGAAAAATCGGGGATAGCCGCATCGGTGTGCGGTTTAAATTCAGTTTTTGGAAGAGCGGTCAGCGGCTCCTCACCGGACAAATGCGCAAGCAGTGCTTTGATATGCTCCACGGCATACACGGTGATACCGTCCACGACCGCACCCTCGGCGGCATTCGCTTTCGGGATAAACATGGTGGAGATACCGGCCTTGCGGGCGGCGAGCACCATCGGCAGAACACCGTGCACAGACCGCACCTCACCGGTGAGAGAAAGCTCGCCGATAAATGCCATGTGATTCAAATCAAACGAAAGTTGACCGCCTGCGCGCATCAGAGCGAGCAACAAGGGCAGGTCGTACACCGAGCCCTCTTTTTTAACATCGGCGGGGGCCAGATTGACCGTGATACGGCTGACCGGAAACGAAAATCCGCAGTTTTTCATGGCAGCCCGCACGCGGTCGCGCGATTCCTTAACGGCAGGTCCGGGCATACCGACAATATCAAACCCGGGAAGCCCCTGCGAAATATCCGCTTCCACCTCGACCGGATACCCGTCGATGCCAAGCAGCCCTAAACTATGCACTTGTGAGAACATAGAAAACGCCCCCTTTCAACATCCTTTTACCAGTATACAGGAAAACAAACGAATAGACAAGAGAAAAACGCACCGTTTTCAGACGGTGCGTTTTATATTCAGTTACGCAGTGCTTGCAGGGGAGCCGGAATGCGCCCTCCGCGGTGAATCAGGCGGGCGGGGGAAGCGAGATTTACCGGCATGACCGGTCCGCTGCCGAGCAGACCGCCGAAGGACAGCTCCTCGCCGACCTGCTTGCCGATGGCGGGAATCACGCGCACGGCGGTGGCTTTGTTGTTGATCATACCGATTGCCGCTTCATCCGCAATAATGGCAGAAATCACCTCTTCCGGTGTGTCGCCGGGAATGTTAATCATATCTAAGCCAACCGAACAGACGGCGGTCATGGCTTCCAATTTTTCAATGCGCAGGCAACCGGTGCGGGCGGCATGGATCATACCGGCATCCTCTGTGACCGGAATGAATGCACCGGACAGTCCGCCGACGTGGGAAGAGGCCATCACCCCCCCTTTTTTGACAGCATCGTTGAGTAACGCGAGCGCGGCGGTGGTGCCGTGAGCGCCGCAGCACTCCAATCCCATTTCCTCTAAAATGTACGCCACCGAGTCACCGACAGCGGGGGTGGGAGCGAGGGAGAGATCCACAATGCCGAACGGCACACCCAAACGGCGGGAGGCCTCTTTGGCGACGAGTTGACCCATACGTGTGATCTTAAACGCGGTGCGTTTGATGAGATCGGCAACGGCGGTCAGGTCACAGTCACCCGCTTTGGCGAGTGCAGCGCGCACCACGCCGGGACCGGAAACACCGACATTGATTACACAATCGGGTTCACCGACACCGTGGAACGCTCCCGCCATAAACGGGTTATCCTCGGGTGCGTTGCAGAACACCACTAGCTTGGCGGGACCGATGCAATCGCGGTCGGCAGTCAGTTCGGCCGAGCGGCGGACAACGCGTCCCATCCCCGCTACCGCATCCATATTGATGCCGGATTTGGTGGAGCCGATGTTGACCGATGCACACACGTGATCGGTGGTTGCCAGTGCTTCGGGGATGCTTTCGATCAGTTCCCGATCACCCGCAGCAAACCCCTTTTGCACCAATGCGGAATAGCCACCGATAAAATTGACACCGACAGCGAGTGCCGCACGTTCCAGCGTCTGCGCTACTTTCAGCGGTTCTTTCTTGAGGCATCCGGCGAGAACGATCGCAATGGGCGTGACGGAGATGCGCTTGTTGATGATCGGAATACCGTATTCCTTTTCGATCTGCTCACCGACCTCCACCAAACGTTTGGCTTTCGTGGTGATCTTATCGTAGACACGGCGGCAGACGACGTCAATATCGCTGTCACAGCAATCAATGAGAGAGATCCCCATCGTAATGGTACGGATGTCCAGGTTTTCCTCCTGGATCATAGTAATCGTTTCTAAAATATCACGGGCGTTTAGCATGACGAAGCTCCTTTAGATTTGATGCATGGAATTGAAAATATCTTCATGCATGGTGTGAATGGACAGGCCCATGGATTCGCCGAGGGCGGTCAGCTCGTCGGCAAATTGTCCGAACGGAACATCGCTCGCATCGATGTCTACCATCATAATCATGGCGAACATATCCTGCAAGATCGATTGGGTGACCTCCAGCACGTTGACTTGATGGTTGGCACAGATCGCCGATACCTTGGCGAGAATACCGACCATGTCTTTTCCAATAACCGTAATAACAGCGCGCATAGTTGTTTCTCCTTTATATTGATTTGAAATTTTTACCGAAGATTTCACCCGTATCCTGAACGGTCACAAAAGCGGACGGGTCTTTTTCTTTCAAAATACGGCGGATTTTAACAATATCCCGACGGCGGGAGATACACAGTAAAATAGAACGCTCCTCGTGCCGATAGGTTCCGTAAGCGGGAACGACGGTTGCGCCGCGCCCGGTGGCGTTGTGGATTTCTTCCGCCAATTCATACGGCTTTTCGGTGACGATCATCAGCGATTTTCCGCTGTCCACACCGAGCAGCACCGCGTCAATGACGTACGAGGAAACAAACGATACAACAGCCGAACACAGGGCGCTTTCAATGTTGCCGTAAACGAATGCCGCGGAAATGAACACGACGGCATTAAATCCAAACAAGAATTTGCCGACGGGGATGTTCGGCCAATGGCGATGAACCACCTGTGCAATGATATCGTTGCCGCCTGCCGATGCGCCCCGCAGGATCGGCAAGGCAAGGCCGATGCCGGACAGTGCGCCGCCGAATAGGGCGACGATCAGCAGTTCGCCCTTGTACGCATAACCGTCGAGCAGCGCGTTAAATGCATCCATAAAGAGAGAGGACAGCACGGTTGAAACGGTAGTGGTAATGAAAAAATGGGAGCCCAGCTGCCAAAAACCGAGGATGAGAAGCGGAATACTCAGCACCAGTGACAGCATACCGGGAGGCAGACTTGTTAAGGCGCTGATCTGGGTGGCGATACCGTTGATACCGCCGGGGGTCAGTGCGTTATGACGGATAAAGATCGTATATCCGAGCGCGTAAACAGCAGCGCCGAGCGCGATATACACAATATCGATGGTCCAACGCGTAACGAGTTTTCGGTTCATACCGTTCCACCTCTTGTTATCACAGTGTTTCGACAACATCATACACCCTTTTAAGGGTAAAAGCAAACATTTTGTTTGCATATACGCAGAAATGTGATACAATAAAAAAAATACGTGTATCGGAGGGACACATTCATGGATAAATTGCTGAAACTGTTGGATTCCAACGCCCGCTTGACGGATGAACAATTGGCAACCATGCTGGATATATCGGAGGCGGAGGTGCGCGCACAGATCGCCAAGCTTGAAAAGGACGGCGCGATCCGCGCATACAAGGCTGTCGTGGACTGGGATAAGACCGATCGTGAGTGTGTTACGGCGATCATCGAACTGAAGGTCACGCCGCGGCGCGACGTCGGGTTCGAAGGCATTGCCGAGCAGATCATGGCGTTTGAAGAAGTGGAAAGCGTGTATCTCATGTCCGGCGGCTACGATCTGTCGGTGCGTGTAACCGGTCGCAGTTTCCGGGAAATTGCGGCGTTTGTGGCAAAGCGGCTCGCTCCGTTGGACTCGGTCATCTCCACCGCGACGCATTTTGTGCTGCGCCGCTATAAGGAAAGCAACGTCGTGTTTTTAGGCGACAATCAAGACGAGAGAGGATACATTTGATCGTATGAACTACGAAAAGTTGATGAATCCGACTGTTACCGGCATGAAACCGTCCGGTATCCGTCGATTCTTTGATATTGCCAACGACATGGAAGACGTCATTTCCCTGTCCATCGGGGAACCCGACTTTTCCACGCCGTTTCATATTCGTGACAAAGGTATTGAGTCACTGGAAAAGGGGAAAACATGGTACACGTCCAATGCCGGTATGCCCCGCTTGCGCAAGGCGATCGGCGGATATATCGAGCGGCACGTAGGCGTAACCTATGTCCCCGATACCGAGATTTTGATAACGGTCGGCGGCAGTGAGGGCATTGACCTGTGTATGCGCACGCTGGTGTCCGCGGGGGACGAGGTGTTGATCCCGCAGCCGAGCTTTGTGTGCTACGAACCGCTCGCGCAGATGGCGGGCGGTGTGGCAGTGCCGATCGTCACCCGTGCACAGGACGGTTTCCGTTTAACGGCGGAGGCGCTGAAAGCTGCTATCACCCCCAAAACCAAGCTGCTCGTATTGCCCTTTCCGAGCAACCCCACCGGTGCAGTCATGCGCCGCGAGCATCTGGAAGCGATCGCTGAGGTGCTGCGCAAAACGGATATCCTTGTGTTATCCGATGAGATCTATGGCGATTTGACCTACGGTGAGGCGCCGCACGTCAGTATCGTGTCGCTGGAGGGAATGCGGGAACGCACCATCTATATCAGCGGTTTCTCCAAATCCTTTGCTATGACCGGTTGGCGGCTCGGCTATGCTTGTGCACCCGCACCGATTATGAAACAGATGACGAAAGTACACCAGTATGCACTGATGTGTGCGCCGACCGTGTCGCAGTACGCCGCCATCGAAGCGATGGAAAACGGCGATGACGACGTGAAAGAAATGCGGGAGGATTACGATTCCCGTCGGCGATTCATTGTAGGCGAGCTCAATAAAATGGGACTGCGCTGCTTTGATCCGGAGGGAGCGTTTTACGTGTTCCCGTCCATCGAAAAGACGGGGCTCACATCAGAAGAGTTCTGCACACAGCTACTCGTGGAACAGCACGTGGCAGTCGTGCCCGGCACCGCTTTCGGTGAATGCGGCGAAGGCTTTGTGCGTATTTCGTACTGCTATTCCATCGGGCATATCACCGAAGCCATGAGACGCATCCGCGCATTTTTGGAAAGCAGGGGCCTTTTATGAGCGTGTCGGTAAAAGCCCCCGCCAAGATCAATCTCGTGTTGGATGTAGTCGGTCGGCGGGAAGATGGGTATCACCTGCTCGAAACGGTGTTCCAGACCGTTGATTGGTGCGACCGCATTACGGTGGACGTTGCCGCCACCACGCAGGTGCTCTGCGGCGGCGGCGCACCGCAGGATGAGTCCAACACTGCCTACCGTGCGGCGATGTTGTTTCGGGAGTACACCGCTCGGAAAGAGGGTTATCGTATCACGATTGAAAAGCACATTCCCATGCAAGCGGGGCTTGCGGGGGGCAGTGCCGATGCGGCGGGCGTGCTGGTCGCGCTCAACCACTTGACGGGAGTCGGCTTGTCGCTTGATGAGCTGTGCGTGTTAGGTGCGAAGATCGGTGCGGACGTGCCGTTTTGTATTCGCGGCGGTACGGCACTCGGCACCGGAACCGGAACGGACTTACAGCCGTTGCCCGCCTTTGAAAGGGGATATATTGTGATTGTCAAGCCGGCAGGCGGCGTATCTACCCCGGAAGCGTATCGGTTGGTAGACGGCAAGGCCGATCTGTTCCATCCGTCGGCGCGTGCGTTTTGCGAAGCACTCAAAAACGGCGATTTTGCGGCGATGGCCGCTTGTGTCGGTAATTCGTTCGAGGACGCGCTGTGCTTGCCGGACAGCTTGGCGGCGCGTGACCGATTGCTTGCAAACGGTGCAGCAGCCGCCTGCATGAGCGGCAGCGGATCGGCGGTGTTCGGTTTGTTCACATCGCGCGACACAGCCGACGCTTGCGCGGCAGCGATGTCGCAGCACTATGCGCAGGTGCGCGTGTGTCGACCATGCGGCGGCATTGTCATGGATTAAATGGTAAAAAACCCGTCTATCCTTATGGTAACATAAGGAAAAGGACGGGTTTTTATGAAACGATGGGTAAAAGCGGTCTGTGGTGCCGTGATCGTCTGTATGGTAGTGTCACTGTGCGGGTTCGCGGGGAATTGCGCTGTCGTGCGCGACAGCGTGGTGCGGCTGCATATTTTAGCCAATTCCGACAGTGAAGAGGATCAGGCACTGAAACTGAAAGTGCGCGATGCGGTAACGGCTGCAGGTGCGGGGGTGCTGGATGGTGTTACCACGCGCGAAGAAGCGGAAGAGCGCTTGCAAGTCGCACTGCCGCATTTGATTGAAACGGCACAGCAGTGCGTGTACGAAGCGGGATTTTCATACACGGTCACGGCAGAGCTTACCACGATGTATTTTAGGACGCGCACCTACGACAGTGGCACGTTTCCCGCCGGTCGGTATCACACGGTGCGGTTTTCCATTGGGGAAGCACAGGGCAAAAACTGGTGGTGCGTGATGTACCCGCCGTTGTGTGTGTCGGCGGCGACCGACAAGAATTCCCTCGCCGATGTAATGAGCGAGGATGCGTGCGAGATCGTACGTGATGCGCCGCGGTACGCGGTGCGTTTCAAGGTTGTGGAATGGTTTGAAGCGATTGTGAATTGGCTTTCATAAAAGAGGGATACTTATGAAAAAGAATGAACAAAAAACCAATGTGATGCGCCTGTTGGACCAGGCGAAGATTCCGTATACGTATCACTGTTATGCGGATACCGACGCCATCAGCGGTGTGGAAGTTGCCACGGTGTTGGGACAGCCGCCCGAGCGGGTGTTCAAAACGCTGGTGACGGTGGCGAAATCCGGCGCGCATTACGTGTTTGTGATTCCGTGTGCCATGGAATTGCAACTCAAAAAAGCCGCTGCGGCGGTGGGTGAGAAGGCGATTGAAATGCTCAAAGCCAAGGAACTGTTGCCGCTTACCGGCTACATACACGGCGGCTGTTCGCCGGTTGGCATGAAAAAACCGTTTCGCACCGTGATGCACGAAACGGCAAAGGAGCAACCGACGATTTATGTCAGCGCGGGTAAGATCGGGTATCAAGTCGAACTCGCTCCCGCCGACCTGCAAAAAGCAGTCAATTTTACCTATGCGGATATTGCGGAATGAAAAAATCCCTCCCTTGTACAAAGGGTGGGATTTATGTTTGAGAGAGAACACGGTTGACTTGCCACGAATAGGGATTATTTTCGATGTATTCCCATATCTCGTTGTAATCTTGTTGGTTGCGGATGCCATGGTCGTAAAAGGATTTCTGCCAGATAGGTCTACCAATTTGTTTTGATACCCACCGTTTCATAGAGCCAATGACCGTCGATATTGTAGGGGCGGATACCATCCGCCCGTTTTCATCCGATTTAATATGCAAAATCAGATGAATATGTGTTGACTATATATAAAGCATCTTTCTCGCTTCATCAGCCAATGAGACCG
>CAYVDQ010000005.1:0-22498 GCA_964450615.1 uncultured Eubacteriales bacterium
GCTTTTTCGACGTTGAGCATCTTGCCCCACATCGACAAAATCGCCTGGAAGTTGCGATCACGACCTTGGATCGCGGAACCGCCTGCGGAATCACCCTCAACGATGTACAGTTCGGTGCGCTCGGCATCGCTCCAGATACAGTCTGCCAGCTTGTCCGGCATGCGGGTGGAGGCAAGTCCGCTCTTTTTACGGGCGAGTTCTCTGGCTTTTTGCGCCGCTTCACGCACCCGCGCGGCATTGATGGATTTTTCCAGAATACCTTTGGCAACCGACGGATTTTCCTCCAGATACGGCGTCAATTTTTCGTTGAGCAACTGCGTGACCAGTGTACTCATTGCGGTATTGCCGAGCTTTGCTTTTGTCTGACCCTCAAACTGCGCATCCTTCAGCTTGACGCTGATGACCGCTGTCAAGCCCTCGCGGACGTCGTCACCTTTTAGGTTGGAATCCGCTTCCTTGAGCATATTGTGGCGGCGCGCGTAATCGTTGAGAATACGCGTAATGCCGTTTTTGAAAGAGTTTTCGTGCGTACCGCCATCCACCGTGTGGATATTATTTGCAAACGAAATGATGTTTTCGTTATAGCTGTCGTTATACTGGAACGCGACTTCGGCAATGGAGTCCCCATCGGTCAGGGACATGTGCACAACATTTTCATGCAACGCTTGATAGCCGCGTGTTTTGTTCATGAATTCCACGAAGGAGGAAATACCGCCCTCGTAGCAATATTCCTGCGATACGACGTTATCCTCGTCACGCAGATCGGTAAGCGTAATTTTGAGTCCCGCGTTAAGAAACGCTTGCTCACGCAACCGCTTTTGCAGCACTTCGTATTCGTATTCAGTGGTCTCGCTGAATATTTCGGCATCCGCCTTAAAGCGAATCAGCGTACCGTCACAGTCGGACGTGCCGATCACCGTCAAGTCGGAGGTTGCCACGCCGCGTTCAAAGCGTTGGGCGAAGACCTTACCCTCACGGGAGATCTCAACCTCCAGCCACTCGGACAGTGCGTTAACAACCGACGAACCGACACCGTGCAGACCGCCCGATACTTTATAGCCGCTTCCGCCGAATTTACCGCCCGCATGCAACACGGTCAACACGACCGTTACGGTCGGGATACCGAGTTTTTCATTGATACCAACGGGGATACCGCGGCCGTTATCACGCACCGAAATAACGTTGCCCGGTAAAATATCCACCTCAATGTGGGTACAAAAACCGGCCAATGCCTCATCGATGGAATTGTCCACGATCTCATATACCAGATGGTGCAGACCGCGCGGTCCGGTTGACCCGATATACATACCGGGACGTTTACGAACAGCCTCCAGACCTTCTAAAACCTGTATTTGGCTTTCGTCATAGACTTCGCCGCCGGCGCGGGTCATTTCGTTTTCTAATTTCTGATCCTTTTCCATTTCGGTACCTCTCATTCACTCAAATTGACCGGAAAGATTCGGCTCGTTTTAACAAAGTTGCGCAGGATATCTGCGAAATATAGACAGTTGGCGGCTCGTCCCCTTTTTGACAAACCACGAAACTTTTGGGGAGGTCGTCACCGACGGTAACCACCCGCCCGCTCCGCTGGGCTTCGTTCAGAAAACCGCGTGTGTTTTTGGAAATCGTGGTATTTTCCATATCGAAAATTCCCACAATTTCTCGCATCGGCACCACCGTTTCCTGCCCTATATGCAAATACATACCGACACTCCTTAACTTTCCACAAACAACGACTACTTTGTGGAAAGTTCGCCGCTTTTTACGTAGATTTTTTGTCCATCCTTCAACGCTTTCAGCGGTTCGGGATCGCAGCAGGTAATAAATACCTGCCAGCCCTTGATGTGATTTAAAATATACTCCTGACGGGAGTGATCCAGCTCGCTCATCACGTCATCGAGTAGCGCAATCGGTTTTTCACCCGTGACTTCTTCCAACAGCGCTGCTTCTGCAAGCTTGATGGCAAGTACGGCGCTGCGCTGCTGTCCTTGCGAACCGAAGCTGCGGGCGGAAATACCGTTTATGTAAACCTCCATATCATCCCGATGCGGACCGACGGTGGTAAACCCTGCGGCAAAATCCGCGCGGCGGTGCAAGCGCAACTCTTCATACATCTTTTTCGCCATTTCCGCCGGGGTTTCTTCCGGCAAAATATTGACGGTGGATGCATATCGCAGATCAAACTCCTCTTTTCCGGAGGATAAGCCTTGATAAATTTTACGGGCTGTGGTTGCCATGTGCTGCACGTATCGCTGTCTGGCATGCAAAATACGGCATCCGGCTTGTGCCAACTGGCGATCCCACAGATCCATCATCTCGGCAGCCGCCTCTCCGGTATCCTGCGCTTTACACAACGCATTGCGCTGTGCGAGAATCCGCGCATATTCCGACAAGGTTTTTACGTACGTCGGCCGCAACTGACAGTATGCGGCATCAATCAGACGGCGCCGTTCGGCAGGACCGCCTTTTATCAGCGATAAATGTATCGGCGAGAAAACAATGCCGCAGAAGATCCCCGCCATTTTTGCCGCAGAGGATTGCTTGATTCCGTTAAGTGTTGCCGCGCGGCGATTTTGAATGGTGATCTGTGCCTGCTGCTTGCGGCCGCCGGCATCAAAGTTCATTTCAAGACGGCTTTGTTCACAGTTAAAAGCAACCAGTTCACTATCCTTGGCAGAACGAAAGCTTTTCGTACCGGTAAACAACCAAATAGCTTCCAAAAGATTGGTTTTTCCCTGTGCATTTTCGCCCACAATGACGTTTACACCGGGATGCGGTTCGAAACAGCCGGGTTTTAAATTACGAAATCCCTCAAAGGATAAGCGGGAAACCTGCATAGCTTTCGTGCCTCACTCGACCGTTATTGTCTGATCGCCGACCGTTACCGTATCACCCGGACGGATTTTTTTTCCCCGTTGGGTACAAATTTCACCGCCTACCGATACCGTGCCGTCTTGGATCATCCATTTTGCCTGCCCGCCGGTATCGGCAACACCGGCAAGTTTTAATAAGGCATCCAATCGGATAAATTCGGTTTGAATTTTCGTTATCATACGCGTTTTAATTTAACCGGCAGTACTAAAAATAAGAAGTTTTCACCGGAGGTCGGTACGATCTTCATCGGTGCTTGTGCACCGTTGAGTTCGATTAAAATCTCATCGCTTTCGGTGTTGCGCAGGGCATCCAACAGGAAACGGCAGTTAAAGCCCATTTCTTCAGGACGACCTTCCATACTGACAGACAGAATCTCGTTGACACTGCCGAGTGCTGTGATACAGGAAAGATAAATTTGATCGTCCTTGAAACGGCAGATCAACGGGGATTTTATGCGATCGCTGATCACCAGCGAGGCGCGATCAACCGCGTCAATCATTTCACGGGTTTTGACACGTATCTTTGTGGTGGTCTGTACCGGAATGGCTTTGCGATACGGCAAAAAATCACCTTCCAGCAAACGCGAAAATACCGAATATCCGCCGATTTCCATGATGATATGTCGGGAACCGACTGTTACGTACAGCGGTTCTTCCTCATCACTGAGAAGTTTTAGAACTTCGCCCAAGGTTTTGCCCGGTACGACAAATTGCAAGGTTTCACTGCTCTTAATCTCCTCGCAACGCATTGCCAACCGGGAGCCGTCCACTGCAACCAATCGTAACGAATTGTCCGCAATTTCAAACTGTACGCCGGTATGGATCGGGCGGGTATCGGTCTGTGCAACGGCAAACAGCGTTTGACGAATCATGCTTTTCAGCACGTTTTGTTGCATGGTAATTGCCGCACCGTCGTTGATGGTGGGCAATTCCGGATAATCGGCAGAAGAAAAACCCATGATGGTAAATTCCGAATTTCCGCTGCGGATCACGGTATTATTGCGGTCATTGGAAACAATCATGATTTCTTCTTCCGGTAATTTCCGAATAATTTCAGAAAACAGTTTCGCGGTCAGTACCAATTCACCGGCTTCTTCGACATCCGCTTCAATGGTTGTTGTAATGCCTAATTCCATATCGTAGCCTGCTAAGAAAAGGGAAGTAGAGGATGCCTTCAGCAGAATGCCCTCCAATGCCGGCAACGCGGACTTGGATGCGACACCTCTTTGCACATTATTCACAGCATCGACCAGGGCTTGTCTTGCACAGGTAATTCGCATAAGGATCTTCCTTTCTTTTATAAAAATATATCTTTCTTTTATAGTAGTAGATAGTAGTCTCTGTGGAATTGTTGAAAGATTTAAAATAGTGCGTATTCTCCGCAGTTTTACGAAATTCGTTTTGTGTAAAACAGAGGGAACGCTGCGGGGAAAAATGTGAAAAGATTTTAAGGATAAACATCGTGTTGAAACATGTTTGTGGAATGTTTAAAAAATGTGAAAACTTTTCCACTGTGATTCACAAGTATTCCACTCAGTTTTCCGAAATATTTTTGATAATATCTTTAATCATTCCGTTAAAGGATGTGTCGGTTTCCATGCGTTTTTCTACTTTTTGTAAAGCATATACCACAGTGGAATGATCTCGTCCGCCGAATTCTTCACCGATGGCTTTCATCGGTAAGCTTGTGACGTTGCGAACCACGTAAATAGCAACCTGACGTGCCGCAGAAATGGTAGCGGAATGTTTATTGGAACGAATATCCTCCGCAGTTACCGACATGGTACGTGCGACCTCTGTGATGATACGTTCCACGGTGATCGGCACCGGTTGATTATCACTTTTAATATCGCGGATCGCGGCTTGCGCGGTGAGCAGAGTGGGACTATCACCTTCCAGCATACATTGCGCGTGAATGCGGCGCACGGCACCCTCTAACTGACGGACGTTTTTCTTTAAGTGTGTTGCTAAATAATTAACGATATCATCATTGATGTTCATATTCAGCAGTTGTGCTTTTCCTTTGATGATGGCAATACGCGTTTCAAAATCCGGTGGCTGAATATCTGCCATAAGACCCATTTCAAAACGGGTGCGCAGCCGTTCCTCCAAAGTGGCGATCTCACGCGGCGGTCTATCAGAGGTCAATACGATTTGTTTACCTGCCTGATGAAGTTCATCAAATGTATGGAAAAATTCTTCCTGAGTACTTTGTTTGCCGGAAATAAACTGAATATCGTCGATCAACAGGACGTCCACGTGACGATATTTTGCACGGAATTCTGCTGTGGAGCCGTTGCGGATTGCTTCAATGAGTTCAGTGGTCATAAATTCAGCTTTTGTAAAGAGCACCCGCAACGAGGGATCACGTTTGCGCAGCTCGTTACAAATAGCAAACATCAGGTGGGTTTTACCAAGCCCTGAATCACTGTAAATAAACAAGGGGTTAAAATCTCTGGCCGGTTTATTGGCAACTGCCTGCGATGCGGCATGCGCGAGTTTATTGGAAGGACCGACCACAAAATTATCAAACGAATAATCTGAAGTGACGGGATTTTGATCCACAAAATTTTCAGCTTGCGGAAAATCCGGATCCGGTTTATTATTTATTTTTTCTTTTTGATCCTCTTCCGATAAAATTTTTAAGTCAAACGGAATTCCCAACACCTCACGCACGGCGATTTTGATTCTGTCCGCATACTGCCCTTCGATAATACCGCGCTGAAAATTGGTACGTACCAACACCACGACCGCATTTTCTTCAATGGAGCACGGTTCAATGCAACCAATCCAAGTATTGTAAGCAACTTGACTGATATCCGATTGATTTTGCAAATAGGCCAGTATTTCAGACCAAGCTTCTTTAATAGATTCCATTCTTTTCAAAACTCCTTTTTACAATGCAAACGAACGAAAATGCGCTAACTAATATATATAATATATATAAAGGTATAAATACACGCTTAATTGTATCATATTTTTTTAAGCTTTACAATGCTTTAAACAAATATTTTTTAACTTTTTATATACCACCGAATCTTAAATGGCGCAGAGAAAAATAATCGCCAAAAAAGCGGTTTAAAACGGCAAAAACGGCGCGCAAAATTTTTATCGAAAATGGTAAAAAACAGCTTGTACGGAAAAAAGCAGGAAAAACTGTTGACTTTTATCAAATATCTGTTATATAATAAACTCTCGCAAGGCGAAAGGGGGAAATACCATGCTTCGGACATATCAGCCTAAGAAAAGACATCGTAAAATGGAACACGGCTTCCGTAAGAGAATGGCAACTGCCAACGGCCGTAAGGTTCTGGCTCGCCGCAGAGCTAAGGGAAGAAATCGTCTTACCTATTAAAAAGAGCCACATTGTGTGGCTTTTTTTTATATGGTACGGGGGTGATATCGTATGTCAAAACTGTGCGTGTTGAAACTGAACACCGAATTTCGGGGCGCGTATTATCGTGGAAAATCGTTTGTGCATCCTCTTTTGATCGCGTACGTCCGAAAAAATAGGTTCGGGATCCCGCGGTTTGGTATCACCACCGGCAAAAAACTCGGAAAAGCGGTCAAGCGAAATCGATGCCGCCGCTTGATCCGGGAGGCATACCGTCAGATCGCACCGGAGATATCCGGTGGGTTTGATATCGTATTTGTTGCTCGCGCGGCAACCGTGGAAAGCGGGGAACAGAAAGTTGAAAAGGCAATGAGGACGCTGCTGAAAAAAGCGGGAGTGATCGTATGAAATGGATTTTGAAGATCCTCATTCGTGGCTATCAAAAGCTGATTTCTCCGCTGTTCCCATCGGTTTGCCGTTTTCAACCGAGCTGTTCCGCGTATGCAGTAGAAGCAATTGAGCGATTTGGCGCCGTAAAAGGCATCTGTCTTGCCGCGCGGCGAATTGTTCGCTGCCGACCGGGTGGCGGCCATGGATACGACCCGGTTCCCGAAACCTTTGAATTTTTCAAAAAACGATAAAGGAGACGTTATCGTGACTGCTATTTTTGATATTTTGGCAATCCCGCTTGGTTGGTTGATGAGTTTTATCTACAACTTAGTGCCGGAATACATGCTCGCGATCTTCTTATTTACGCTGATCGTGCGTGTGATTCTGTTTCCGTTGTCTCTCAAAACGCAAAAAAGCCAGGCAGACCGTGCGCGCTTGGCGCCCCGTCTGGAACGCCTGAAGAAAAAATATGAAAAAGACCCGAAAAAGCTGCAGGAAAAGCAGATGGCGCTGTACGAAAAGCACGGCGTCAGCATGACCGGCGGTTGTATGCCGATGCTGGTACAGATGCTCGTCCTGTTCGGCATTATTTCGGTCATCTATTCGCCGCTTAAGCACATTGCAGGTATTCCGGAGAACGTTATTTCGGCATCCTCTTCGACGCTGGTCAGCGCCGGTGTAATGACCGAAAATGACCAAAAGGGATATTACGAAGAAATGAAAATGCTTAACAATCTGGACGAGTATGAGACAGAGATAAAAGCATCCATCGTAAACGCCGGTTACAGTGAGCAACAAACCGAAACCTATGTTGCCGAAATGAAAGAAATTAAGAAGGATTTTATGTTCTTCGGCAAAAATCTGTTGGAAAATCCGTGGAACGGTGGTTTTGCAGGTATCAGCATTTCGTGGTTGATCCCGCTGATCTCCGGTCTCACCGCGTTCTTATCCAGTCTGTTGTCGCTGCACTATACCAAACAGATGACCGCGGCTGAAAATCAACAGGCGCAGGGCTGCTCAAACGTGATGATGATGGTATGGATGCCCGCGTTTTCGCTGTTTATCACCTTCACCGTCCCCGGTGGTGTCGGCATTTACTGGATCTGTTCCAACCTGATCGCGCTCTTGCAGACCTATATACTCAATCAGATCTACAATCCTGCTAAGATTCGCGCGCAGGCGGAGATCGAATATGAGGAGCGCCGCCGTCAGAAGCAGGAGGATAAAAAGCGGCTTGCCGAAGCACGCGCCAAGGAGCAGCGTGAACTGGCAAAACAACAGCAAGAACAAAAGAAACCTGCTCAAAAGAACAGAAAGGAAGCTCCCGCCAAAACAGAGGAGCCTGCCGCCGAAACAGAGCCGGCGGACCAATCGGAACCGAAAGACGAGTAATCGTTCGGAATAGATGAAGAGAGGAAAAAGCACCGTGCAAAAAGAACTGCTCAAAGAGGCGGAGACGGTAGAAGAAGCCGTACAGCTTGCCGCCGAGGAACTCAACGTTCCGACTGAGGATCTCACGGTAGAGGTCCTGCAACAGCCGCAGAAAAAAGCGTTTGGCTTATTCGGCGGCGCCAAAGCACAGGTCAAAGTGACCGTTAAAGAAACCGATCCGTCTAAAGCGGCTGTCGCGTTTTTGAAAGACATTCTTTCTAAAATGGGTGTTGAAGACGTAGAGATTACCGCGAAAGAGGAGGACGGAATCTGCGCCCTGACATTAGAGGGTGAAGATCTCGGCTTTATCATCGGCCGTCGCGGCGAAACACTGGATGCGTTACAATACTTGACGAGCCTGGTTGCCAATCGCGTGGAAAACGCGTTTTACCGCGTGACCGTGAATGTCGGCAACTACCGCGAGAAACGTGAAAAGACGCTGTCGGGTCTTGCCCGCAAAGCGGCGATCCAGGCGGCAAAGAGCGGTCGGAAGACCTCGCTTGAGCCGATGAATCCGTACGAGCGCCGCATCATTCACACCGCCGTTCAAAAGGTAGACGGCGCCACCTCGTACAGCGTCGGCAGTGAGCCGCAGCGTCACGTGGTAATCGCTCCCTCTGAGGACAATCCCGTCAAGACCCGTTCCCGCGGAAGAGGCCGTTCGGAAAACCGTGACCGCGAGGAGCGTCCGGTACGCGGCGAGCGCCGTGATCCGATGGCGATCGACCGTCCGGTTCGCAAATTCGTTCCGCGCAGCAACCCGATGAACACCGCAGAGGATATCGCTCCTCCGGAGCGTACTACCTCCGAAACCGAACAGAAAGCCACCCTGTACGGCAGAATCGATCTGTAAACCCAAAAAGCGTTGCTTGATCTCATGATCTCATGATCAAGCAACGCTTTTTTCATTCTTTTACATATTCCGCAATTTCATCTAACGCGCAATCTAATGCGGCGCACAGACGGTCAAGCGTTTTTGTTTCGATATTTTCATTCGCCTTTAACCGCCGTACCGTTTTGCTGTCAATTCCGCCTTTTTCCCGCAGCATATAGGTGCTGATCCCTTTTTTCTTCATGGTTTCCCACAATCGATCAAATTTTATCATATTGTTTCCCCCCATCCTTGACAAAATTTATTATGGGGGCTATAATCCATTTTATTAAGGGGATATAATCCCCGTAGAAAGGAAGGCGCTTGTGGATTTATATAAAGAAATTTTGATAAATGCTTTGGCGAAGCAAACCATGGAGATAGAATTTCCAAATCTAACGTTGAATGCGGAACAAATTGTAGCAAACGAATGTTACCGTGCGCTTAAAAAAAATTAAGGCTATCATGCGCGACGACAGCCTTAGTGATGCGGAATGTTTTGAGCAAATTGAAATGGTTATATGCGTCTTAGAAGAGATAGGAAGTAATGGCGGGGTGCGACACGATTTCTGATGTTGTCCAAATTCAAGGGATGGGCGGTAAAAACCGCCCATCCTTTTTGCTATTTGAAATTAATTTAGTGTGCATACACCGGTAAAACAACGAGCATACTTGAAAAAGAAGATTGTATGCATAAAGTGACAAATCCCGTCACGGCAGGTGCGGTATACTGTTTTCACAAATTATATGCAAGGAGGAACCCCAATATGAAAAAATTTTTAAGCTTGGCGCTGGTTTTCGGTATGATGCTGTGTTTGTTTTCCGGATGTACCGACAAACCGGCAGACGACGATCCGCAAGCGGGGAAGGTGTACTACCTGAATTTTAAGCCGGAAGCCAACGACGATTGGCAGATGGTCGCCGCCAAGTACAAGGAAGAAACCGGCATTGAGGTCAAGGTCGTGACCGCGGCATCGGGCGATTATGAAAAAACGCTCGGCGTGGAGATCGACAAGGAAAACCCGCCCACGATGTTCCAGGTGAACGGGCCGGTCGGGCTGTCCGCGTGGAAGGACTATGCACTGGATCTTTCGGATTCGGAGATCTATAAGGAGCTCATTTCGGATGATTTTGCGCTCAAAGCGGACGGCAAGGTCTACGGTATCGCGTTCGTATACGAGGCATACGGTTTGATAACCAACAAAAAGTTGCTCGCGGACGCGGGGTATTCGATCGAGGATATTACCGATTTTGCTTCTCTCAAAAGCGTTGCGGAGGATATCCATGCGCGTTCCAAGGAATTGGGCTTTGATGCGTTCACTTCGTCAGGTCTTGACGGCTCGTCCAGCTGGCGGTTTTCGGGGCATCTGACCAATCTGCCGCTGTATTACGAATTTACCGAGGGCAACGTGACCGATCAGCCCGCGACCATCAAGGGAACCTATCTTGACAATCTCAAAGCGGTGTGGGATCTGTATATCAACAATTCCGCAACCGATCCGAAAACGCTCACCTCCAAGACCGGTGACGATGCGGTTGCCGAATTCAAAGAGGGGAAAGCGGTATTTTATCAAAACGGTACCTGGGAATATGCGAACGCGACAGCGATCGGCACGGAAAATATCGGCTTTTTGCCGATCTATTTCGGCGTAGATGACGCGAAACAGGGACTGTGCGCCGGTACGGAAAACTATTGGGTGGTCAACTCCCAGGCGTCCGAAGCCGACCAAAAAGCAACGCTTGACTTTATGAAATGGCTCGCAACGAGCGAAACCGGTACCATGGCGCTTGCAAGCGGTGAAATGGGCTTTACCTCGCCGTTTAAGTCCGCCAAAAAGCCGGACAACGGGTTGTATGCCATTTTAGACGATATGCTTGCAAAAGGGGATACCACGAGTGTGAAATGGATGTTCCCGTACACGCCCAACACCGACGCGTGGCGTGCCGAGGTCGTTTCGGCACTGGCGGCATACTCCGCCGGCACCGGCGATTGGGAGGCTGTCAAAACCGCGATCGTGGACGGTTGGGCAACGCAATATCAAGCATCACATCAATAAATCCAAAGGAGCAAGGCGGCCGCCCCGCGGCCGCCTTGTTTAGTATAGGGGGGACTGGATATGAAAAAGGCAAAAAAACGGTCATCTTCGTCGGTGGTGAATCCCAGTCAGCGGCGCTCCATGCGTGTGTTTGCTCCGCTGTTTTTGTTGCCCACCTTTTTAGCGTTTTGCATCGGCTTCGTATGGCCGTTTCTCTGGGGTATTTATCTGTCGTTTTTTCGGTTTAAGACCTTAAAATTTACGACCTTTGTCGGATTCGACAATTATGTAAAAGCGTTTGGGGACGACTCCTTTCTGCGTTCGTTTTTGTTTACGGTTGCGTTTACGATCGTATCGGTAGTGATAATCAACCTTGCCGCGTTTGGCATCGCGTTTGTGCTGACAAAAGGGATCAAGGGCTCGACCTTGTTCCGCACGGTGTTTTTTATGCCGAACCTCATCGGCGGTATCGTGCTCGGGTACATTTGGAAAATGATTTTAGACGGAATTATCATCCGTTTTTTGGATTCGACGCTGGCACTGAATGCTACCTACGGCTTTTGGGGACTGGTGATCCTGCTTTGCTGGCAACAGATCGGCTATATGATGATTATTTATATCGCCGGTCTGCAGAACGTGCCGACAGAGTATCTGGAGGCCGCCAAGATCGACGGTGCCGGCGCGTGGCAGATCTTACGGCATATTACCGTTCCGTGTGTGATGCCTTCGGTGACGATCTGTACTTTTTTAACGCTGACAAACTCGTTCAAGTTGTTCGATCAGAATTTGGCGCTGACCGGTGGCGCGCCGTTTAGACAAACCGAGATGCTCGCACTCAATATCTATCAGTCGTTCTATAACAGCGTGTCCAATATGGGTATCGGTCAGGCAAAGGCGGTCATTTTCTTTGTGGTGGTCGTGGTGATTGCCCTGTCACAGTTGTATTTCACCAGGAGTAGGGAGGTGCAGGAATAATGGGATCCAACTTGAGCCGCGGCACGCGTGCCGTCAACACGGCGCTGACTGTTATTTTTTCGTTGCTTGCGATCGTCTGGATCCTGCCCATTGTGATCGTGCTGATAAACTCCCTCAAAAGCAGCTCGTCTATTGCCCTGACACCGTTTCAGCTGCCCACAGCGGAGTCCTTTATGGGGGTTCAAAACTATATTACCGGTATCAACAACGGCAACTACCCGTTTTATATGTCGGTCTTTTACAGCGCGATCATTACCGTTTTCTCGGTGGCACTGATCCTGCTGTGTACCTCTATGACGGCGTGGTATATCAATCGTGTTGACAGCTGGTTCTGTAAAATGATATACTACCTTTGTGTTTTTTCGATGGTCGTGCCGTTTCAAATGGTGATGTTCACCCTTTCCAAAACGGCCGACAAGTTCAAGTTAAACACCCCGTGGACCATCCCGATCATTTATCTCGGATTCGGTGCGGGATTGGCGGTGTTTCTGTTTTCGGGATTTATTAAAAGTATTCCGCTTGAGGTGGAGCAGGCCGCGGATATTGACGGTTGCAACGCCTTGCAGACCTTCTTTTTGGTGGACGTACCGATTATGAAATCCACCTATATTTCGGTGGCGATCCTCCAGACGATGTGGGTGTGGAACGATTATCTGTTGCCGTATCTGGTGCTGGATCGCACCAAATACATGACCATTCCGATCCACATTCAGTTTTTGCAGGGCAGTTTCGGTCGGGTGGATTACGGCGCGACGATGGCGATGATTATGATGTGCCTTGTTCCCATTGTTGTGATTTATATCATTTGTCAGAAGCATATCATCAAGGGTGTGCTGTCCGGCGCAGTTAAAGGATAGTGAGTGGCTCATGAGAGCAAGAGCATGCGGTATTCTGATGCCGATTTTTTCGTTACCGTCCCCCTATGGCATCGGTACGCTCGGCAAGGAAGCGTATCAATTTGTGGATTTTTTGGTAAAAGCGGGACAAAGCTGGTGGCAGGTGTTGCCGCTCGGCCCGACGAGTTACGGCGATTCGCCGTACCAATCGTTTTCCTCGTTTGCCGGCAATCCGTATTTTGTGGATCTTGATACGCTGGGGGAGGACGGTCTGCTGACCGCAGAGGAGCTCGCCGCCTGCGATTTTGGTGACGATCCCCACAGCATCGACTACGGCAAGCTATACGAAAACCGCCTGCCGCTTTTGAAAAAAGCGTTTCACCGATTTGTGCCGGACAAGGATTATCACGCGTTTTGTGCGGAAAATGCCTGGTGGCTGGACGATTACGTGCTGTTCATGGCACTCAAAAAAGCACACGGCGACGAAAACTGGTCGCAGTGGGAGGAACCGCTTCGCCTGCGCGAGGAGGCGGCTTTATCGGCCGCGCGCCGCACGTATGCAGATGAACTCTCCTTTTATCGGTTTGTTCAGTATGAATTTGCCGTACAGTGGACGGCACTCAAAGAGTATGCTAACACTGCCGGTATTCGCATTATCGGGGATATTCCGATCTATGTGGCATACGACAGTGCAGACGTTTGGGCGGATCCTGTTCAGTTCCAACTGGACAAGCGATTGCGTCCGGAACTGGTGGCAGGTGTGCCGCCGGATGCCTTTTGCGAGGACGGTCAACTGTGGGGTAATCCCTTGTACGATTGGTCGTATATGCAAAAGGATGACTACAGTTGGTGGAAGCGCCGCTTGCAGGTTGCGCTAAAATTATACGATATGGTGCGCATCGATCATTTCCGAGGTTTTGAATCGTATTTTGCCGTGCCGTACGGGGAACTTACCGCTAAAAACGGGCATTGGGTTAAGGGTCCCGGTATGGATCTGTTCGAGTCGCTGACCACCGCTTTGGGTAACAATCTGCCGATCATTGCCGAGGATCTCGGTTTTCTCACGCCGGCCGTTCGCGAGTTGTTGGACACCTCCGGATTCCCCGGTATGAAGGTGCTGCAATTCGCGTTTGACAGCCGTGAGGACAGCGATTATCTGCCGCATAACTACGGCCGAAATTGTGTGGTGTATACCGGCACGCACGATAACGATACCATCCTCGGCTGGACTGAGACCGCCGACTGTGAGGATGTAAAAATGGCCAGACGCTATCTTCACGTCGATGATGAGGAGGGCTTCAACTGGTCCATGATGCGCGCGGCATTGATGTCGGTGGCGGATACCGCCATTCTGATGATGCAGGATATTATCGGCCTTGGCAGCGAGGGGCGCATCAACACACCGGCAACGCTGGGTGACAACTGGCAATGGCGGATCGGCGAGGGCTGTATCAACGACTGGCTCGCCGGTATCGTGCGCGAAAACACCGCGTTGTACGGCCGACTCCCGCAAACGGAAAAGAAGCAAAGTAAAAACACCCTGCTGTAGCAGGGTGTTTTTTATATCGTCAAAAAGGTTTTTGTGAGTGTTGCGTATTGTGCAAGGGTGAGTTCTTCGGCGCGGGCGGTGGGGGAAAGATTCGCCGCCTGCAAGGCGGTTGCGATCTGTTCTTTGGTATATCCCGCACAACCAAGAGAGTTGGATAACGTTTTGCGCCGTTGCTGGAAAGCGGCGTGCACCAAACGGAAAAACAACGCTTCGTCGGCAATGTCACAAGGAGGATGATCGTGCAACCGCAGGCGGATGACGCTGCTGTCCACCTTGGGCGCGGGCAAGAAACTGCCGCGGGACACCGAAAACAGAATTTCCGGCTCGGCAAAATACCGCACCGCCAAGGTGACCGCCCCGCATTCGCGGGTGGCGGGCTCAGCGCATAGCCGCACGGCGGCTTCTTTTTGTACCAGTACCGTGATCGCTTCGATGGGTAAGCGGCTTTCAAGCAATCGCATGAGCAGCGGAGAGGTGATGTAATACGGCAGGTTCGCGCAAACGACTACCGGCAGTCCGTCGGCGTGTTCTTTCAAAACGGCGGCAAGGTCGAGCTTCATCGCATCGCCGTTGATGATCGTGACGTTCGGACAGTCCGCAAGCGTTTCCTGCAAAATGGGAAGCAGGCGGGTGTCCAGTTCAATGCTGATGACGCGTTTCGCCACCCGTGCGAGTTCTTTTGTCAGCACCCCGATGCCGGGTCCGATTTCCAAAACGGCGAACTCGCCGTCAAGTTCGGGATGGCACAACTGGGCCATCCGCGGACAAACCGAGGGGTTTATGAGAAAATTTTGACCGAGCGACTTGGAAAACGAAAACCCGTGCCGCGACAAAACGTCACGCACGGTATTCAAATCCGTCAAAGTCGGCATATAACCCCTCCTTTTTGCTTCTTTTTTGTTCGGGCATCTCACTCTACCCCATGTTACCACAAAAAAAGCGGGTTTTCAATATAAAAACGGCGGTTTGTGGAAGGATCGGTGGAAAGTGTGACCGTTTCGACGTGATGCGGCAGGGTGCGTCACGGTCCGCAAGGGGTAAAAAAGTTTTCCACCAAACTTTCCACTTTTCCACAAAAATACATTGTTGAAAGTTTGGGGAAAAGGCGGTATAATGAATCAAGGAAATTTAGCAGCAGGAGCAAACGGTATGAAATTTTCGGCAGGACAATTTGATATTGCCGTTATCGGCGCGGGGCACGCGGGGATCGAAGCCGCTTTGGCGGCGGCGCGACTTGGGTGCCGTACCGCGATTTTCACCATCAACCTTGACGCGGTGGGCAATATGCCGTGCAATCCGTCGATTGGCGGCACCGCCAAAGGTCACTTGGTGCGCGAGATCGATGCGCTCGGCGGTGAAATGGGAAAAGCGGCAGATGCTACTTTTCTGCAATCCCGTATGCTCAACCGCGGCAAGGGCCCCGCGGTACATTCCTTACGCGCACAGATCGACCGCCGTGTGTACGGTGCGTATATGAAGCAAAAGCTGGAAACCACACCGAACGTTGTCCTCAAGCAAGCGGAGATCGTGTCGCTTGAGCATCTGGACGACGAGTGGCAGCTGACGACGCGGCTGGATGAGCAATATACTGCCAAAGCGGTGGTCCTTGCCACCGGTACCTATCTGCGTGGTACGCTGTTTATCGGTGACGTGTCGTATGACGGCGGTCCGGACGGGATGTTTGCCGCGACGGCGCTCACACAGTCATTGGTGGATATGGGGCTGTCTCTGCGGCGGTTTAAGACCGGAACCCCTGCGCGCGTGCTGCGTTCCAGTATTGATTTTTCTAAAACGGAGGAACAGCTCGGTGATGAGCCGGTCGTGCCGTTCTCGTTTGAAACCGAGGGGACGCTCGAAAATCAAGTCGCGTGCCACATCACCTGGACGACCGCCGAAACGAAACGCGTCATTTTGGAAAATCTGCACCGTTCGCCGCTGTACGGCGGCAAGATCAGCGGTGTCGGACCGCGGTATTGCCCCAGCTTTGAGGATAAAGTCGTGCGGTTTGCCGATAAAGAGCGGCATCAGGTGTTTATCGAACCGTGCGGGCTGAATACGGATGAAATGTATTTGCAGGGGCTTTCCTCTTCCTTGCCGGTGGACGTACAGCTTAAGTTTTTGCACACCATTCCCGGTTTGGAGAATGTAGTAGTTATGCGGCCGGCTTACGCGATCGAATACGATTGCTGTGACCCGTTACAGCTGTCTGCGACGTTGGAATGTAAAGAGTTCCCCGGCCTTTACGGTGCGGGGCAGTTTAACGGCAGTTCCGGTTACGAGGAGGCGGCGGCGCAAGGGTTGGTCGCCGGTGTGAACGCGGCGTTGAAACTGCAAGGACGCGAGCCGCTGTTGTTGGATCGTGCGTCGAGTTATATCGGCACGCTGATCGACGATCTGGTCACCAAGGGCTGCATGGATCCGTACCGTATGATGACCTCGCGGTCGGAATATCGCCTCGTTTTGCGGCAGGACAATGCGGATGAGCGCTTAACGCCGCTCGGCAGAGAGGTCGGGCTGGTGGATGACGGCAGGTGGGAACGGTTTTGCCGCCGCCGGCAGCAAAAGGCAGCGGAGCGCGCACGGTTGCACGATACCGTTCTTTCGCCTACCGCCGAGCTCAATGCCATTCTCGAACAAAACGGAACAACACCCGTTGTCAGTGGCATCCGATTGGAAGAGTTGTTACGCCGTCCGCAGCTTAACTACGACAACCTGACGACGATTGATACCGATCGCCCGTCGTTGGATGCCTTGGTGCGCGAGCAGGTGGAGGTTGAGATCAAATACGAGGGATATATCCGCCGTCAGCAGGCGGATATTGACGAAATGCGGCGGCTGGAAAACCGATTGCTGCCGGAGGACGTCGATTATATGACCATCGTCGGTCTGCGCAAAGAAGCGCAGGAAAAGCTCGGAAAGATCCGTCCGCGTAGTATCGGGCAGGCATCTCGCATCAGCGGTGTCAGTCCGGCAGACGTGTCGGTGCTTATCGTATGGTTGGGGGCAAACACATGATCAACACAGAACTGCTGCGCGCATACGCAGCCGAATATGGGATAACCGTTAGCGATACCGCCTGCCAAAAATTTGATCGGTATGCCGAGCTGCTTGTCGATTGGAATCAGCGGATGAATTTGACCGCCATCACCGAGCCGCACGATATCGTGCTCAAGCATTTTGCCGACAGCGTGACCGCGCTCACGGTCATGCCGGATAAAACCGAACTTTCGGTGATCGATGTTGGAACGGGCGCGGGATTTCCCGGGATTCCGCTCGCCATCGTGCGCGACGACATTCAACTGACCTTATTGGATAGCCTGAACAAGCGCCTGATCTTTTTAAAAGAAGTGTGTGAGGAGCTTGGCATTCGGGCACAGTGTATTCACGCTCGTGCAGAGGAAGGCGGGCGCAATCCGAAACTGCGCGAGCAGTACGACGTGGCGACCGCACGTGCTGTGGCGGCGATGCCGGTGCTTGCGGAATATTGTCTGCCGTTTGTGAAAGCGGGCGGGCGCTTCATTGCCATGAAAGGACCGGACAGTGACGTCGAGCTCGAAGCGGCAAAACGTGCTGTGGATCTGCTTGGCGGTCGGGTGGTCGAGGTAAAAGAGCTCACGCTCCCTTGCCGTCCGCACGACGGTGTGGAACAGCAGGAGCGCCGTTTGTTTATCATTGAGAAGAGTAAACCTACGCCGCCGCGGTTTCCGCGTCAGTCGGCGAAGATAGCCAAAGAACCGTTGGGGTGATAGTATGCAGCAACGAAAAATGGATCGTATCAGCGAACTGACGCGCATTGCGCGTGAACGCGAATTGACCGCCGAGGAACAAAACGAGCGGCAGCAGTTGCGTGAAGAATATATCCGCGAATTCCGTTCGAACATGAAACAGATATTGGACAATACCACGGTTGAGCGACCGGACGGTACCGTCACACCGCTTCGCGGTATTAAACATTAATTTCGATTTGTTTCTGCTACGCAACATAAACGGGGTGGCAATACGCCACCCCGTAACGTTTACTTTCTGCCCCGCTCATGCGAAAGGCTACTCACAAAACAACCCCGCGGCATATGCCACGGGGTCGTTTTTAGACTTTATTGAAATACCACGTTATCTTTGAGGTTTTGATCGACTATGAAAATATAGGTCTTACCGGTCGCAAGTAACGCCGTGCTGCCGTCGGTCTCGGTGATAGACAGCGCATCGTCAGCACGGTTGTACTTGATCTCGCGGCTGGTTCCGCCGGAGATCAGGTAGCCGGAACCGGTACCGGTTCGGAAGTTATAGGTGGTGCCGTTCTCCGAGTATTTCTCGGCATACAGAACGAGAACGTTCGAGAAGGTCAACGCCTTTCCGTCAAGTGTTTTGTGCGGTTTGCAGCTGTCGATCTTGCCGATGTTTTTGGAATACACTTTCGCTTCGGCATCATACTTAAAGGTGACGGTGTGGCTCGCGGTGGTTTTCAGCTGTACCGTGGTACCAAGCCCGGTCCCGGTCGCTTCGCCGAACGAGAAGGGGAGGTCCTTTACCGCCTCGGAGGAGTATTTGCTCTTGTCAAGTTTCTTTTTAAGTGCTTCGCCGCTGGTAGCGACGCTGTGAACGAAGTCAATAGCATTTTTCAGCTCGTTATCGCGCCAGAACGTCGTACCGTCGGCAAGGGCATCGAAGTGATCCAATACATTGGTGGCGAGCGTTGCTTTTGCCGGGTCACTGCCGCCGGCGTGGCAATACACAACGCCCAGCGCTCTGGCGGTTGCGACAAACGGCGAACGTGCACTGCGGATCGGGCCAAGCTTTGCCGGGACGGACTCCGCGTTTGCAAACACCGCCATCAGACGCGGGATAGCCCCCTCGGTTTCAGTTTCAACAATGATGTCTGCCTTGTCCACACCCATCTGATTACCGATCGTAGCGCTGTCATTGGCGATCATAACGCCGATCGGACGGGAGCTTTGTCCCTTTTCCATCGAATACTCGCCGGTCAGCAGATTATAGCCTTCGGGCACTGTGGGCGCGCCGACGGTGGTCGTGGTGGTCGTTTCGGTAGTAGTTGGTTTGTTACCGCCGGAACAGGCGGTTAATCCGCACAGCAGGACGAGCACAAGCAAAAGAGAAACGATTTTTTTCATACAGCAAGACTCCCTTTTAGCAAATTTCTACAATATGTTACAGTATAGCACCTTTTTCCAAAAAAAGCAATGAATTGACAAGGAAAAATTACATGGTATAATTATCCTGTCATTTGATAAGCCCCCTTAGTTAAATGGATATAATAAACCCCTCCTAAGGGTTAGTTGTGCGTTCGATTCGCGCAGGGGGCGCCAGGCTGTCGGCGGTGATTGTGTATGAACGGTGTATCCGTCGGCTGCAAAGATGGCGTAACCTCTATTCGTACAGGGGTGATTGTAAAGCGGGGGTCGATCCCCGCCGCCATACCAAAATAAAACCACCTCTTTCGAGGCGGTTTTATTTTTTTATCGCGTTTTGGTTATGCTAAAAAGAGGTGCGGCAAATTCACCGTTTATTCACCAAAATATTCCTTAGAGGACATATACCGGAAACAAAGAAGGTGTTCACGTGAAAATAAAACACAAAGCATCTGCGCGGCAGGTCGTGTCGCTCGTTGTGTTTATCACGATGGTGGTATCCACGGTCGTGGTGGCGGTTGCGATGACGTTGGCGCCCGCCGTTCCGACCGAGGGGTATACGCGTATCAAAAGTGATTACGTGCTGATGCTTCTGCAATCCGTTCTCGGCATCTTTGCCATGATGCTTCCCCGCTGGTTGTACCGCAAATGGGGTGTGGAGATCCCCTCGTTTATGATGGTGCTATATGCGGTTTTTTTATACTGTTCGATCTATCTCGGTGAGGTGCGCGGGTTTTATTTTCTTATCCCGTATTGGGATACGATCCTGCACACCTTCAGCGGGATCGCGCTGGGTGCGCTTGGTTTTTCGGTGTTGACGCTCCTCAACAAAACCGATCGCGTACCGTTCAACCTGAGTCCCGCATTTGTGGCGGTGTTTGCGTTTTGTTTTGCCATTGCAGTAGACGTAATGTGGGAAATCTACGAGTTTGCGGCTGATGGGTTGCTTACGATGAACATGCAAAAACATTCCTTGGCGAACGGACAGCCGCTTGTCGGACGAGAGGCGCTCGGGGATACCATGACCGATCTGATCGTGGATTCGATCGGTGCCGCGTTTATTTCGCTTATCGGGTACGTTTCGCTGAAATTCAAAAAAGGCTGGGTCGAAAAACTGTTGCTCAAGGTGCACAAGTCAAAGAAGCCGAAATAATTATTGGATGGTCACGTCGGTATAGTAATGACGGAGGATTTCGTCATAGGCAAACCCCTGCTCCGCCATGACTTTGGCGCCGTATTGACTCATGCCGACACCGTGACCGTAGCCGCTGACGGTGAAGGTGAAGCCGTCGGTGCCGCGGGTGACCGAAAAGCAGGCGGAGCGTAAGCCCAACGCTTCGCGCACTTGCTTGCCGGTATAGCTTTTGTCGCCGATGGTGATCGACGTTACCGTGCCGGAACTCGACACGGTCGGAGTGCCGGAGATCCAACTGTCCGCATCGCCGGTCAGCGAAAGCTCGGGAAAGGCGGCGGCAAATTCTGTGTCGGACACGACGACGGTTGAGTTGTAATGCGGGGACAGTGCATCGCCGCTGCTGACTACCGGCTGTAAATACGCAAACTCATTGCCCCATACAATGCTTGAGGATTCGGTTTTTCCCGCGTTACAGCTGTGGTATGCGGCAAAGATCGGTGAGCCGTCATACAGAATTTGTTTGCCATAAACCGCATCCACTGCTGCAGCGATGGTTTGCAGATGGGTGTCGTAATCATCACCCCAATATTTTTTGAGTCCTTCCGGCGAATAGGTTTCGGGAAAAGTGGAGGGAACGGCCGAAAAATCCGCACCCTGCAGCGCGGCGGCATTTTCGGCTTGCCGCGCTTTTTCGTACGTGTAATAGGTATACGTCGCGACCGCTTGAGCCTTGAGTGCCTCAACCGGATAGGATGCCGGCATTTCCGATGCCACGGTATAAATGAGGAAGTCCCGCTCGGCAAACGTATAGATGACTCCTGCGTCGGCATCCAACACCTTGAAAACCGCTTCGTTCGGCTCGGTCGGTGTTTCATCCGACGTGCCGGGCGTGGGTGACGACTCGTCCGACGAGTCGGCAGCGGGACGCAGTGTGGGTAACGGTAACAGCAAAAACAGACAGTAGCAAAGTAAGCAGATTGCGATATACGGCTTCATAAGAACCATCCTCCGACAAAAAACATTTGACTTTTTTTAGTGTACAGTGCATAATGAAAACACTATTTTTATTGAAAGGGCTGTTTCTCGTTGGATATCGCATGCAAAAACAGCTTGTTTACATCTTTATGCGAGCAAGTCAAAGAAAATAACCGGATCGATCCGGAGCGCTATAATAATCAGGATATCAAGCGCGGTTTGCGCAACGCGGACGGCACCGGCGTTGTAGCGGGGTTGACCCGTATTTGTAACGTTCACGGCTACGTGCTGTCTGAGGGCGAAAAGCTGCCGGTCGAGGGTGAACTTACCTATCGCGGCTATACGATTGAGGATCTGGTGGGCGGCAGCCACGGGCAAGGGCGTTTCGGCTTTGAAGAGGTTGTGTTCCTCTTGCTGTTCGGCTCTCTGCCCACAACCGAGCAACTTAATGATTTCTGTGAGCTGTTGTCAGCCAACCGCGAGTTGCCGGAGTACTTTGCCGAGGATATGATCTTAAAGGCACCGTCACCGGATATTATGAATAAAATGGCGCGCTCGGTGCTTGCCATGTATTCGTACGACGATCATCCCGAACCGGAAAACGTGGAAAACGTGCTGCGTCAGTGTATTCAACTCATCGCGGTGTTGCCTGCGACGCTCGGATACGCGTATCAGGTCAAGCGCCGCCACTATGACAAGGAAAGTATGTATTTCCATCCGACCGTTCCCGGGCTGTCTACTTCCGAGACGATCCTGCGTACTATCCGTGCGGATGCAAAATATACGGATGACGAAGCAAAGTTGTTGGATCTGTGCCTCATGCTGCATGCCGAGCACGGCGGCGGTAACAACTCCGCGTTTACCACGCGCGTATTGTCATCGTCCGGCACCGATACGTATTCCGCGATTGCAGCGGCGATCGGCTCCTTAAAAGGTCCCCGTCACG
>CAYVDQ010000006.1:0-10949 GCA_964450615.1 uncultured Eubacteriales bacterium
CCTTGCGCATGGCGCGCACGGTTTCACGGGCGATGATCTTCCCGCCGATCGCCGCTTGGATCGGCACCTCAAACAGCTGACGCGGGATGTTATCCCGCAGTTTCTCGCACAACCGTCTGCCTCGCGCATACGCATTGCCGGCAAACACGATGAAGGACAACGCGTCCACCACCTCGCCGTTGAGCAGGATGTCCAATTTCACGAGTTCGGATTTGCGATACCCTTTCAGCTCGTAATCAAAACTGGCATATCCTTTGGTGCGGGATTTGAGTGCGTCAAAGAAATCGTACACGATCTCATTGAGCGGCAACTCGTAATGAATATCCACACGCGTTTGATCCAGATATTTCATATCGTGGAAAATACCGCGTCGCTGTTGACACAACTCCATAATATTGCCGACGTATTCGGTCGGCGACAAAATATGCGCTTCCGCGATCGGCTCCTCCGCAAACGCAATGTTGGCGGGATCGGGATAGTTGGTGGGGTTGTCGATATATTCCACCGTTCCGTCCGTACGGGTAATGTGATAAATAACGCTCGGTGCGGTCGTGATAAGATCCAGATTGTATTCGCGCTCCAAACGTTCTTGGATAATTTCCATGTGTAAGAGTCCCAAAAAGCCGCAACGGAAACCGAAACCGAGTGCCACCGAGGTCTCCGGTTCAAAGGTGAGCGACGCATCGTTTAATTGCAACCGCTCCAGCGCCTCACGCAGGTCCTGATAATGGGCACCGTCCGCCGGGAACACGCCGCAGAACACCATGGGGTTTACCTTGCGATAACCCGGGAGCGGCTCGGGCGCCGGCTTATCCGCCAATGTCACGGTATCTCCCACGCGTGCATCGTGTACCGTCTTGATGGAGGCCGCGATATACCCGACCTGCCCCGCGTGCAATGAACCGCACGGTTCCAGTGAGCCGGCACGCATAATGCCGACCTCCACCACGTCAAAGGTGGCACCGGTTGCCATCATACGGATGGTATCCCCCACCTTGACCGTGCCTTCCTTCACACGGATATACACGATAACGCCTTTATAACTATCGTAATAACTGTCAAAGATCAACGCTTGTAATGGGGTATCATCCTCGCCCGCCGGTGCGGGGATCTTCTCGACGATCGCCTCTAATACGTCTTCAATGTTGACACCCATTTTCGCCGAAACGAGCGGCGCCTCGGACGCGTCAATGCCGATAATATCCTCGATCTCGGCGCGCACCTCCTCCGGCCGCGCCGACGGCAAATCGATCTTGTTGATCACCGGCACGATCTCTAAGCCGTGCTCCACTGCCAAATATGTATTGGCCAAGGTCTGTGCCTCAATCCCCTGCGAGGCATCCACGATCAGAATCGCACCCTCGCAAGCGGCAAGCGAGCGGGATACCTCATAGTTAAAGTCCACGTGACCCGGCGTGTCGATCAAATTGAAAATATAGGTCTGCCCGTCTTTCGCATCGTAGGACACGGTCACGGCATGTGCCTTGATGGTGATGCCGCGCTCCCGCTCCAGATCCATGCTGTCGAGCAACTGATTTTCCATATCGCGCAACGCTACCGCGCGCGTTTTTTCCAGAATACGGTCAGCCAGCGTGGACTTGCCGTGGTCAATATGTGCGATAATGCAAAAGTTTCGGATGTGTTCACGCGACGTCGCCATACCCTGTTCACCTCACTTACAACGTTGTACCGTCAGTGTGCCGCGGCACACCGTCCTCCCCGATCACAATATCCTCAATATCCGAGCGCGTATACTTGCGGATATCGCGCATCCGGAACTGGTCGCCGGATGTGGTAAAGGTGATCGAGATGCCGCGCCGCTTGGCACGGCCTGTCCGCCCAATGCGGTGCAGATAATATTCGTTCTCGTCCGGAATGTCATAATTGAAAACCGCTTCCACGTCGTCAACGTCGATGCCGCGGGCGGCGACGTCGGTGGCGACCAGGATCTCAAATTTGCCCTTTCGGAACCCTTCCATCACGCGGTTGCGTTGCCCTTGCGGAATATCGCCGTGCAGGCAATCGACCGATAAGCCGCGTTTTTGCAGCTGCTTGTTCAGCCAGGCGACCGTGCTCTTGCGGTTACAGAAGATCATCGCCCGATGCAGATCAAGGTGCTGTACAAGCGCCGTAATGGCATCCAGCCGCTCGCTCTCGCCGGCCTCCATCGCGTACTGGGTAATCTGCGGACGGGCATCCCCCTCTGCCTCAACGGTGATCTCCACCGCGTCACGCTGATATTCCCACGCCACGTTCATGACCTCGCGTGAGATGGTGGCGCTGAACAGCACCACCTGCGTATCACCGGGGGTCGCGTTGATGATTTTACGCACGTCGCGGATAAAGCCCATCTTGAGCATCTCGTCCGCTTCGTCCAATACCACCGAGTACACGTTGCCCAGCCACACCGAACCGCGGTTCATGTGGTCAAGCAGCCGCCCGGGCGTTGCCACCACAATGGTCGGTTTTTTCTTGAGCGCCGTAAGCTGTCGGTTGATCGGCTGACCGCCGTACAGTGCGACAATGCGAATCTCCGGCATAAACATGGCGAGCTGCTGCAAATCGTCGGTGATCTGCATGCAAAGCTCTCTGGTGGGGCACACTACGACTGCCTGAATGTCCTTACAATCGGGACGGTAACACTCTAAAAGCGGAACACCGAACGAGCAGGTCTTGCCCGTTCCGGTCGGCGCCTTGGCAATCACGTCACGTCCCTCCAGCATCGGCAGGATCGCCTGCTGTTGAATCGGGGTCGGTTGTGAGAATCCCATTTTTGCCAACGCCTGCATCAACTCAGGACGCAGCTCGAATTCTTCAAACCCCTTTACATGTGCCATGACCGCCAAAACCTCCACCAAACAATTAAGTGTATATTTGGATTAGTATAGCACAAAAATCTGCACAGAGCAAGTAAAAACTTAAAAAAATACGGGGGTTAACTGGTATAGTTATCCAGCAATGAAACAAGCATTTCCTCGCTTTCGATCACAATCCCCTCCCGCAACCGCTCTTGTTCCCCCTCCGGCAAAGCGGCAACCGTCACCTCGTACACCTCCGCGGGCTCATCAGAATCGCCTTGGAACAACGCAATCTGCCCGTTCCACTCGCGGAGCATCTGCCGTGTCGCCGGCTCCGTCGGCACACTCCTTGTGTCCGATTCCCCCGGCAACAGCGAACTCGCCCACGCGGCAACACCGATCAGCAACACGCACGCGATCAACACCGGCATCAGTCGGCTTCGTTCTTCGGCACGCGTTTCCCTTTGCATACAACATCTCCCCTTTCTTGGTAGTGTGCGGCAAATACCGCCTCCCTATGCATTGTTTACAATTTTGATATTTGACAATTTGGCATCTGTGCTATAATATATAAGGTGCTTTAACAGATGCGTTTTCCACGCACACCCGCGTGATTCATTTCAAAAGGAGGAAGCAGCCTTATGACATTCCGTAAACCGGCTTGGCTGGACCGTGCAACTTCGGCACTGTCCACGAAAAAGGGTCGGAGTATCCTCGGCTTTGTCGGCAAAGCGTTACTGACCGTCGGCCTTGTCATCGTGCTCACCGGCTGTATTGTCGCATGCGTGTTAACGGTGTACGTTGCCACCAACTTCACCGGTCAGTCCAATCTGCCGGACGTGGATTCGATCAACGAAAACCAAACGAGCATTGTCATGACGCTCAACGAAACAACCGGCAAGTACGAGGAGTTTCAGCGACTCAGCGGCATCAAACGCATTTGGACTCCCTTAAGTGAAATGCCGGCGAATATGCAAAACGCCGTCGTGGCGATCGAGGACGAGCGCTTCCATACGCACTTCGGTGTTGACTGGAAACGTACCATTTCCGCTTTTGCTAACTTGGTGTTGCATTTCAATCAAACGGAATACGGCGGATCTACCTTGACGCAGCAGCTCATCAAGGTTATGACCGGTAACGACGACCATTCCATTCAACGTAAGGTCACCGAGATTCTATCGGCGGTGGAAATGGAAAAATATTATTCTAAGGACGAGATCCTGCAAGCCTATCTCAACATGATGCCGCTTGCCAGTAACGTCACGGGAGTCGGCGCAGGCGCCAACTATTTCTTCGGTGTTGAAGCCAAAGATCTCACCCTTGCACAGTGCGCGGCGATCGCCGCCATGACCAACAACCCTGTCAAATATAACCCTTATCGCTATCCCGAAAACCTGCGCGCCCGTCAGCGGTTGGTGTTGTACAAAATGTATGAGTTGGATTTCATCACTGCGGACGAATATCAGCAAGCACTGGGCGAAGAGCTGTACTTCAAGAGCAGCGCAAAGACCGCCGAGGTCAACGACTGGTACACCGATATGCTGATTGACGACGTAACCTTTGCTCTCGTAGACACCTACGGGTACACCGAAGCGCAGGCGCGCAACATGGTGTTCTACGGCGGTCTGACCATTTATTCGTGTGAGAACCCCACCCTGCAGGCAAAGGCGGAAGCAATCTTTACCAATGAAGATAACTTCCCTGCCGCGTTGCTCAGCGACGTCGTACAGCCGCAGGCGGCCATCTACGTCATGGATTACACCGGTAAAACCGTGGCGGTTGTCGGCGGAAGAGGCGAAAAAGACGCCGACCGTATTCTCAACCGCGCCACCAGCTCCATTCGGCAGCCGGGCTCGTCCATGAAACCGCTCGCGGTATACGCACCCGCAATCCAGTTAAACCTTATTAATTATTCTTCGCAGGTGCCGGATTGTTATATCATTCTCAAAGACGGCACCAAGTGGCCGAAAAACGTTAACCAATCCACACCGACCGACAGCGGCATGACCACGGTGGACATTGCGGTGCAAACCTCCAAGAACACCGTCGCGGCACAGATCGTACAACAGCTTACCCCCCAACGCTCGTTCAGCTTTTTGACCGGCCCGCTGAATATCACCTCGCTCGTCACCTCCGACAGCAACGGTAATACCGACATCGACTACGCGCCGATGGCTCTCGGCGGTCTGACCAAGGGCGTCTACCCGCGTGAAATGGCAGCCGCGTATCAGATCTTCGGCAACGGCGGGTATTACAACGAACCGTATTCCTTCACCAAGGTCGAGCAAAACGGTAACGTGATCCTGCAACACAAGTATTCGCCCGTGCAGGTATTGGACGAGGACTCCGCTTACGTGATGAACCGTCTGCTGCAAACCGTTGTGCGCGGTACAAACGGCGCCACCGCCGCTTCGTTAAAAGGCTCTTGGAACGAGTGGGAAGTCTTTGCCAAAACCGGTACCACTCAGCAGAAAAACGACGTATGGCTGGTTGGCGGCACCCCTCAATACGTTGCGGCATGCTGGTTTGGCTACGATAAAAATCAAGTGCTCACCTCCACTCAAACCAGCGCAGCGCGCACCCTGTGGAACAAGACCATGTTAAGCCTGCACGAGGGCTTGCAATCGATGGTCTTTACACAAAAAGGCAACACGGTGGAAGCCGAGTTCTGCACCGAAACCGGATTGCTGGCTACGGAAAAATGCACCTCCAAGCGCGTCGGTGTTTACAAACCGAATTATATGCCGGAAACGTGTACCAAGCACGGCGGGGCGGTTACCGGCGACACCGTCACCCAAGAATAATCAATCGAGCAGGCGAACTGTCCGTGATACGCGGACAGTTCGCCTGCCTAATTTTTTCCTTAAAATATTTGAAGATTTCGCTTGATTTTTGCAATTGACTGTGTTATAGTGTTTTCATTCTCGATACGCGTGTTTTTGGGTGGTGGACAGTTTATGGATCAAATGGCCCGAACCGGCGAATGGGTTCTGGTTCGCGCAGATGCGCTTCCCGAGATATACGGCAAAGTACTTGAGGTAAGTGACGCGCTGAGTGTCGGTCGTTTCGCTTCGGTCAGTGAAGCCGTACGAGCGGTGGGGATCTCCCGCAGCGCTTATTACAAATACAAAGACACCGTCGCACCGTTTCTCGGCAGTAAAACAGATACCGGGTTTATGACGGTGGACTTGGTTTTGCAGGACTCCCCCGGTGTGTTGTCCGGTCTGCTGTCCGCGTTTGCCAAGGTCGGTGCCAACATCGTGACCGTCAATCAGCAATCCCCCGAAGACGGCAGTGCATGCGTATCCATCTGTGCCAAGACCGGCGGCATGTCACAGTCCTTGGACACGTTTGCAAACGAACTATCCCATGTCCCCGGCGTGCGGCGCATCAGCGCCATCAGTCAGAAAGGCGGAGAAGTATAAATGATTTCGGTAGCAATTTTAGGCCACGGCGTGGTCGGTTCGGGTGTAGCGGAGGTATTGCTGCAAAATGCCGACACCATCGCGGAAAAAGCGGGGGTCTCCCTCGTTGTCAAACGCATTTTGGATCTGCGCAGTTTTCCCGATCTGCCGTACGCCGATCTGTTTACTACAGATTTTGAAACAATCGTGCAGGATGAGGAGATTCGTATCGTGGTGGAAACCATGGGCGGTTTGCATCCGGCATACGATTTTGTCAAAGCATGCCTGCTTGCAGGCAAAAGCGTCGTCACCTCCAACAAGGAACTGGTTGCCGCGAAAGGAGACGAGTTGCTCTCGATCGCAACACAGCAAAACGTCAACTTTTTGTTTGAGGCCAGTGTCGGCGGCGGTATTCCGATTTTGCGTCCGCTTTCTCAATGCCTTGCCGGCAACGAGATTGAATCGGTCGCCGGTATTCTGAACGGCACTACCAACTTCATGCTCACCCGTATGGTGCAGGACGGCATGGATTTTGAAAGCGCCTTGGCACTTGCCCAACAACTCGGCTATGCAGAACGCAATCCCTCTGCTGATGTAGACGGGCATGATGCCTGCCGCAAGATCTGCATTTTGGCGGCGCTCGCCTACGGCAAGCATGTCTATCCCGAGCAGGTGTATACCGAGGGTATCTCGGCCATCACCCCCACCGATGTAAAATACGCCGAAGCCATCGGCCGCGTCATTAAACTCATCGGTCAGGTCAAGCGGCAGGGTGACCGCATTCACTGCATGGTCTCGCCTTTGCTCATTTCCGCGGATAACCTGCTCGCGCAGGTGAGCGACGTGTTCAATGCCGTGCAGGTGTGCGGCAACGCCGTCGGCGAGGTCATGTTCTACGGCCGCGGCGCCGGCAAGTTACCCACCGCCTCTGCAGTGGTTGGCGACGTTATTGATGCCGCTCAGCACCTCGCCGAACGCAAACCGCTGTTCTGGGACGCGGGTTTTGCCGAGTATGTATTGGATCACGCAGACAATGAATGCGCCGCCCTGCTCCGTTTTGAAACGAACGATAAGCAAGCTCTGCTCGCAAGCTTGGGGTCGGCACTCGGCGATGTTTCCGTCGTCACCTGCCCCGGCGCGCCGACAAACGAGTTGGCGGTGCTCACGGCGGTCATGAGCGAGCGTCAGTTGGATAACGGTCTGGCGGTACTCGGAGATCAACCGATCTCCCGTCTGCGCCTGTTATAATAAAAGGAGGAAAACCCATGCTTATTGTACAAAAATTCGGCGGCAGCTCCGTCGCCGATGCTGAAAGGGTCATGAACGTTGCCCGACGGGTAACCGACACCTATCGCGCCGGAAACGAAGTGGTTGTCGTTGTGTCGGCACAAGGTGACACGACCGACGATCTCATCGCCAAAGCCAAAGAGATCAACCCGAACGGCAGCAAACGCGAAATGGATATGCTGATGGCGGCGGGTGAGCAGATCTCGATCGCATTGCTTGCCATGGCGTGTGAGCAACTCGGCTGTCCCGCCGTTTCACTGCTCGGCTGGCAGGCAGGCTTCTCTACCGACTCCAAGTATTCCGCGGCGCGTATCAAGACCGTCAAGGCAGAACGCATCCGCGCGGAACTGGACAAGAAAAAGATCGTCATCGTCGCCGGCTTCCAAGGTCTCAATAAATACGACGATGTCACCACCCTCGGCCGCGGCGGTTCGGATACCAGTGCCGTTGCAATTGCCGCGGCAATGAACGCCGATCTGTGCCAGATCTACACCGATGTGGAAGGCGTCTACACCGCCGATCCCCGCAAAATTCCCACCGCACGGAAGCTGGACGAGATCACCTACGACGAAATGTTGGAACTTGCCACTCTGGGCGCACAGGTGCTTAACAACCGCTCCGTGGAAATGGCGAAAAAATACAACATCGAACTGGAGGTTCTCTCAAGCCTGAAGCATGTTCCCGGCACCAAAGTGAAGGAGGTCACCAAAATGGAAAAAATGTTAATTAAGAGTGTTGCAAAAGACACCGACGTTGCTCGCGTGATGATCGTCGGTATTCCGGATGAACCCGGCGTTGCCTTTAAAATTTTCTCCCGTGTCGCGCAGGCGCACGTCAACGTGGATATTATTTTGCAGTCGGTCGGCCGCGACGGCACCAAGGATATTACCTTTACCGTTCCCGCGGGCGAGGGTGAGCGCACGGTGGAAGCTCTGCGCGAATACTGCGATCACTTGAACGCAAAAAAACTGTTCTACGATACGGAGATCGCGAAGGTTTCCATCGTCGGTGCAGGTATGGAAACGCACGAGGGTGTCGCCTCCCGTATGTTCGGCGCACTGTCGGATGCCAACATCAACATCCAGACCATCTCAACCAGTGAGATCAAAATCTCGGTGCTGATCGACCGCGCCGATGCCGATCGCGCTGTTGCCGCCGTGCACCACGCGTTCTTCGACGAAGACTAAGAAAGACGAAAAAAAGCCGCAACGCGGCTTTTTTCTTTATCGGAGGGCTTATGTTAGGACTGTATCTGCACGTTCCATTTTGTGTATCCAAATGCCCGTACTGCGATTTTTATTCGCTGGCGGGAAAAACAGACGACGATAAGGATCGTTATCTGCAGGCTATGATCGATTCGTTACGTCACTGGTCAGCACAACTGCATACGGCGGCGGATACCATCTATCTCGGCGGCGGTACGCCGACGCTGCTCGGCGCCGATCGCCTGGCACGGCTGATTGCCGCCGTGCGGGACGCGTTTTGTGTGCCGAACGATGCCGAGATTACCATGGAAGCGAACCCCGGCGACGATTTGAGCGATGTCTTAACTGCCTTCGCCGCCGTTGGCGGCAACCGCTTGTCCCTCGGCGTGCAGGCGGTCAACGACCGACATCTGCAGACACTCGGCAGACGGCATACCGTTTCGGACGTGGATACCGCCGTCGCCGCTGCCCATCGCGCAGGCATCGAAAACCTTTCCTTTGACCTAATGCTCGGCACTTCGGAGCAGACAACCGATGATATTCGTGCCGCCGCCCGCCGTTTTGCCGAGTGGGGCGCCCGCCACGTGTCCGCCTATCTCTTAAAACTGGAAAGCGGCACACCGTATGCCATAGCACCCCCCTCTCTGCCGGATGAGGATACGGCTGCCGCCCTATATCTGGAAGCTGTTTTGGCGCTAAAAGAGCAGGGATACGCCCAGTATGAGATCTCCAATTTTGCGCACCCCGGCTTTGAGAGCCGTCATAATCTCAAATACTGGTGCTCGGAGCCGTATCTCGGTATCGGCCCCGCCGCCCATTCGTTTTTGGACGGCAAACGGCTGTACTACCCCCGCTCGCTCTCGGCTTTTTTGGACGGCTGTGAGCCGTTGCCGGAAGCCCCGAACGACACGGTCATCCCCGAAAATTCGCCTGAGGAATTTGCCATGCTCCGCCTGCGACTGACCGCGGGATTGACCGAAACGGCATTCAAAACTCGTTTCGGCAGTCCTATCCCTCTTTCGTGGCGCAAAAAAGCCGCCACGCTCCCGCCGCATCTCGTCATCGTAGATGCCGAGAGCATCCGCCTGACAACGGAAGGCTTTTTGGTATCCGATGCCATCCTCGCCCATATTTTGTAAAAAAGCCGAGTCTGTCGACTCGGCTTTTTCCGTTTCGTATTATCGGCCTTCGGGCAGCATCCGATAGGTGTTCATACGTTGGCTCATCATACAGCGGGAGAAGCACTCGGCGTACTCGGTGCCGCACTGCTTACCGCGCGCCATATCGCCTGCACGGTTACTGGCGAAACAGTCAACGCCCTGATGCTCGCTGAGCCAGCCGTACTGGCTCTCGTGGCACTGCAGAGCTTTGGTTTTAAGGTCAATCGTATCGCTGATATCTACGTACTCCGTGGGACGGAAGCCGGTAACGCCGTTTGCCACCATATAGAAGATAGCGGGAACCGCTTCGAGCACCGGATACTTCGTCTTATAATTTGGAATAGTGGCAATAAAGCTGGCGTTAAACGCCAACAGGGATGTTTCGGTATGATCGCGCATATAATCCTCGTGATACTGCGTGAAGATCATATCGGGCTTGGTATAGCGGATCACATCCACCAGCTTGTCAATAACGGCACGGTCGTTGGAATCCACGTGCAGGTCATAAACGCCTAAGTTAAAATACTCTTTTGCACCGATCACTTTTGCCGCCGCTTCCGCTTCTTTGACACGGATCGCCGCGATCTCATCGGGCTCCAGCGTCATCGATCCGCCGCTGCCGTTTGTGATACCGCAAACGTACACCTCGTCACCACGCGCGACACAACGTGCCAGCGTGCCGAAACAACCGAATTCCGCATCGTCGGGATGACAACCAATGGCTAATACTCGCATTTGTAATTCCTCGCTTTTCCTAAAAATTTCCGTCTTCATCATACCCCTATTATACCGCAAAGTCAATATTGACTTTATCTGTTTTTGTTGTAAAATGAGAATATACAGTAAACCTAAAAGGAGTGTCAGATTATGTCAAAATACGCTGGAACACAAACCGAGAAAAACTTAGAAGCCGCTTTCGCGGGTGAATCGCAGGCGCGCAACAAGTACACCTATTTTGCTTCTGTCGCAAAGAAAGAGGGATACGAGCAGATTGCCGCGTTGTTCTTAAAAACTGCGGACAACGAGAAGGAGCACGCCAAAATGTGGTTCAAGGAGCTGCACAACGGCATGCCCGACACTGCTGCCAATCTGCTG
>CAYVDQ010000006.1:10959-21398 GCA_964450615.1 uncultured Eubacteriales bacterium
GGAGCTGGAGGGCATCGGCGACACCGCGGAAAATCTGCTGCACGCTGCCGAGGGTGAAAACTACGAGTGGACCGATATGTACGAGGGCTTTGCCAAGACCGCCGACGAAGAGGGCTTCCCGGAGCTTGCTCGCAAATTCCGTCTGGTCGCCGCGATCGAAAAGCATCACGAGGAACGTTACCGCGCACTGCTGAAGAACGTCGAGACTGCCGCGGTATTCGAAAAGAGCGCCGTGCGCGTATGGGAATGCCGCAACTGCGGTCACATTGTCGTGGGCACCAACGCACCGGAGATGTGCCCCACCTGCGCTCATCCAAAGAGCTACTTCGAACTCCACGCCGAAAACTATTAAGTATCGCATCAACGCAGGCGAACCGTACGGTTCGCCTGTTTTTTTGTGTAAAATGCCCATTTGCTTCTCTTCGGTGTTTTGTGGTATACTGATTGTATAACAGATCATGCACAACGCGCCTCGTGTGCCGCTTGTGCGGGAGGTTTTTCAATGTATAAAGAAACCGATATCGTCATGCATCCGGGTGCCGGCGTGTGCCGCATTGAAGCCGTACGCGAGGAGACCTTTACCAAGCAGGCACGACTGTACTATGTGCTTCGCCCGATGTACGAAAGCAACTCCACCACCATCTATGTACCAACCGATTCGGATAAGATCAAACTGCGCCGTCTGCTCTCCCGTGAGGAGATCGTGGAACTGATTCACAGCGTATCGTTAGATACCCCGCTGTGGATCGACAATCCCTCTGCCCGCCGAGAAGCCTTCGCCGAACTACTGCACGAGGGTGAACACACCGTACTCATCCGCCTGATTGCGGAGTTGCATACGCACCGAAAAGAGGCCGTTACCTCCGGTCACAAATTCCACGCCGCCGACGAGAAGGTGCTGCAGGAGGCGGAAAAGCGTATTCACCAGGAGTTTGCACACACATTACAGCTTGAAGTGGACGAGGTCGCGCCGTTTATTATGAAAGAACTGGGACTGGGATAATTTTTAGTCAAAAGGCTTGACACGTGTTTTAATGCATGATAGAATCGTTGTAACCGATAGAGGTGCATCGCATCATCAGTATCTGTCGTTCAAAGCCCGCCAAGGGTACGGCAGAAAAAGGGTTGCGTTGCCGAAGACGAAGTGTGGCACCCTTCGATCTGGCAGCTGGTACTAAGAGGTCAGCTGTTGTCGCAGCAATGCGGAGAGCTATCCGGCAAAGACGTATATCCTGCCCTGAGTCTGTTTGCTCGCGGCGGGTGGATTTTGCGGGATAGTTGCTTTTCGGCAACTGTCTTTTTTATTTGCAAAGGAGAAAACAGATATGAAAAACACGGTATTCACCGGCGCCGCAACCGCCATCGTCACCCCGTTCAAGGGGAACGAAATTGATTACGAGCAGTTCGGTCGTCTGATCGAATGGCAGATCGAGCAGGGTATCAACGCCATCGTCGTCGCCGGCACGACCGGCGAGGGTTCGACGCTGACCGACGCAGAGCACAAAGCGGTCATCAAATACTGTGTCGAGAAAGTCGCCGGTCGCGTACCGGTCATTGCCGGCACCGGCTCCAACGACACCGCCTACGCCATCGCTCTCACGAAATACGCGTGCGAGGTCGGCGCGGATGCGATGCTGCTCATCACCCCGTACTATAACAAAGCCACTCAAAAGGGCATGATCGAATCGTTCCGTCTGGTCGCAGATGCCTCGACAAAACCCTGTATTCTGTACAATGTTCCCAGCCGTACCGGTTGCAACCTGCTACCGGAATCGGTAGCAGAACTCAGCAAACACCCCAACATTGTCGCCATCAAGGAAGCCTGCGGCAACATTTCTCAGATCGCAAAGGTTGCGGCGCTGTGCGGTGACAACATCGACATTTATTCCGGCAACGACGATCAGATCGTCCCGATCTTGTCCCTCGGCGGCAAAGGAGTAATCTCGGTGCTGTCGAATATCGCCCCCGCCGACACCGTCGCTATCTGTGAAAAATATTTGAGTGGCGATGTCAAAGGCGCCGCCGCGATGCAGCTCGACTATCTGGAACTGATCGACGCACTGTTCTGCGAGGTCAACCCCATTCCGGTCAAGGCCGCCGTATCGGCGATGGGCTTTGGCGAAAACAGTCTGCGCCTGCCGCTAACTACCATGGAGACCGACCACGAGGCAACCCTGCTCGCGCTGATGCGTGAGCACGGTATCATCGAATAAAAAGGGGAATTTTCCTATGAACATTGCGATTTACGGATATGGCAATCTCGGCCGCGGTGTGGAATGTGCCGTCCAACAAAATCCCGATATGACACTGTTCGGTGTGTTCACCCGCCGTGATCCCGTTACCGTCACCACGTTATTTGATACGCCGGTATACGCGGCAACGGATATTCTGAAATATAAGGATCAGATCGACGTACTCATCATCTGCGGCGGCAGTGCGACCGACCTGCCCGAAATGACTCCCGCGCTTGCCGCGCACTTCAATGTGATCGACAGTTACGATACTCACGCCACCGTCCCCGCACACTTTGCCAATACCGACAAAGCGGCAACAGAGGGCGGCCACGTAGCGCTCATCTCCTGCGGTTGGGATCCCGGACTGTTTTCGCTCAACCGTCTGTACGCTTCGGCGGTACTGCCCGAGGGTAAAGATTACACGTTTTGGGGCAGAGGTGTCAGCCAAGGCCATTCCGATGCCATTCGCCGCATCCCCGGTGTGGCAGACGCGCGGCAATACACCGTGCCGATCGAAGAAAGCCTTGAGGCGGTGCGCAGCGGCAGTATGCCGACACTCAGCACCCGCCAAAAGCATCTGCGCGAGTGCTATGTTGTCATCGAAGACGGCGCCGATAAAACCGCTATTGAACAGCAAATCAGAACCATGCCGAACTATTTTGCGGATTACGATACCACCGTCACCTTCATCACACAGGAGGAACTGGACCGTGATCACAGCGGTATCCCGCATGGCGGGTTTGTCATCCGCACCGGCACGACCGGTGTAGGCAACGCCCACACCCACACGATTGAATACAGCTTGAAGCTGGATTCCAACCCTGAATTCACCTCCAGTGTACTGGTCGCGTACGCGCGCGCCATTTGCCGTCTGGCAGCACGCGGTGCTGTCGGCTGCAAGACGGTGTTTGACATCGCCCCCGCCGACCTCTCCCCGCTCTCACCCGAAGAATTGCGGGCTACCTTACTGTAAAAAAGGAAGAAAGTAAATGACCCGAGATTTGTTATGTGAAAACGTATCGGTCAGCGACGACGGACAACATCTGCTGTTCGCAGGGCAGGATACCGCATCCCTTGCCGCGACCTACGGCACCCCTCTGTATCTGATGGACGAAGACCGCATCCGTAACCGCTGCCGCGCGTATAAAGCGGCCGTTCATGCGGCGTTCGGTGAGAACGGGCAGGTGCTGTACGCTTCCAAAGCCTCATCCTTCAAGCGCATCTATGAGATCATGCGCGAAGAAGACATGGGTGTGGACGTCGTTTCAACCGGTGAGATGTATACCGCTCTCAAAGCGGGCTTCCCGCTGTCGCAGGCCTATTTTCACTCCAATAACAAAACCGACGCCGACATCGCGTTTGCCATGGAACACGGCATCGGCTATTTCGTTGTGGACAACGAAGAAGAACTCGTTGCCATCGAGCGTGAAGCCGCCGCACGCGGTATCCGTCAATCGGTACTGTTGCGCATCACCCCCGGTATCGACCCGCACACCTTTGAGGCGGTATCCACCGGCAAGGTAGATTCCAAATTCGGCTTTGCCATTGAAACGGGTGCCGCCGAGGAGATCCTCATCAAAGCTCTCGCCCAGCCGCACGTTCACGTAGCAGGGCTCCATTGCCACGTCGGCTCGCAGGTGTTTGACGCAGAAGTGTTCCTGCTCACCGCCGACGTGATGCTGCAGTTCATTGCGGATATGCAAGCGCGCCACGGTTTCGTCACCGAACTGTTTGACATCGGCGGCGGTTTCGGTGTGCGGTATCTGCCGAGCGACCCCGTATTGGACCTGCACGGCTGTATTGCCGAGATCGGCGATTTTATGAAAGCAAAAGCCGAAGCACTCGGCATCGCGTTGCCGAAGATCTCGTTTGAGCCGGGGCGCAGTATTGTCGCGGATGCCGGTATGACGTTGTACACCGTCGGCAACGTCAAAGGTATTCCCGATTTCATCAACTACGTATCAGTAGACGGCGGCATGACCGACAATATTCGGTATGCGCTGTACACCGCCCCCTATACGCTGTTCCAAGCAAACGCCATGAATCGCCCGCACGATATGACCTGCACGGTGGTGGGCCGTTGCTGTGAGAGCGGCGATATCATCCAACCCAATGTCAAGTTGCCGTCGGATATTCAGCGCGGCGACATTGTCGCGGTACTCACCACCGGCGCGTATCACTATTCTATGGCATCCAACTACAATCGGCTGCCCCGCCCGCCCATCGTCATGCTGTCAGACAGCGAAGCGTATGTAGCGGTGCGCCGCGAAACCATTGACGATCTCATCGCTTTGGATGTGGAATAACCCCCAAAAAAGAATCCCTCCAGAACACTTCCATGGAGGGGTTCTTTTTTTGGTTTATTCGATTGCAAACCGGCATGCCTTATGATATACTAACTATAAAACAGTAGAAGACATAGAGGTATTCGGATGAGACACATTTTCGAATCTATCAAAGAGTCGCTATCGTCGGTTTTGCCGATAGCGCTGATTGTTTTACTTCTTTCGGTCACTTGCGTTGAACTTGAGGCAGGTGTCCTTGTTTTGTTCTTGTTCGGAACGATTCTTCTCATTCTCGGAATCAGTTTTTTTACTGTTGGTTCCACCATTTCCATGGAACCGTTGGGTGATGGCATCGGTAAATTTCTAACCAAGAAAAAACTGGCGCTCATCCCCCTTCTAATCTGCCTCGGTCTTGGCTTCCTCATCACGGTTTCCGAGCCGGATTTACAGGTGCTCGCCGAACAAGTACCCACCATTCCAAACGCTCTTTTGGTAAACTGTGTCGGCATCGGTGTGGGTCTGTTCCTTTGCATCACGTTAATTCGAAGCAAAAAGGAAATCCCCCTTCGCCGTCTGCTGGTTGTCTTCTATGCGATCGTTATCGTTCTTGCGTTTTTTGCTCCGAGCGAGTTTATTCCGACAGCCTTTGACTCGGGCGGTGTTACCACCGGCCCGATCACCGTACCGTTTATTATGGCACTCGGCGCAGGTCTTGCGGCCGCAAAAAAAGGTAAAAATGCGGGTGAGCAGAGCTTTGGTCTTGTTGCCCTTTGCAGCATAGGCCCCATTCTTTCCGTTCTTCTTCTCAGTATCTTCTATAAACCGGAGGCCACGACCTCGACGTACGAAATCGTATCGGTCACAACTACCACCGAGGCATTCCGTCAGTTTGCCCTGGCTCTTCCTCACTACGCAAAGGAAATCGCAATCGCGTTTGCCCCGATCGTGTTAATTTTTGTTATCTTTCAGGTAATCACCAAAAGATACCATATCCATAACGTCATTAAAATGTCCCTCGGATTCGTCTATACCTATATTGGTCTTGTCCTCTTCTTAACGGGCGCCAACGTTGGCTTTATGCCGGCGGGCAGACTGATTGGTGCCGAAATTGCGGGGAGCTCCTTTAAAGCGCTGCTGATTCCCATCGGTATGCTTATGGGCTATTTCGTCGTTGCGGCAGAGCCCGCCGTTCATTCTCTTAAACGACAGGTAAACGAGATAACCAACGGTGCCATTTCTCAAAAAGCCGTTGCCCTGTCCCTTTCGATCGGCGTTTCGGTTTCCGTTGGTATTGCCATGCTTCGTGTTTTAACGGGGATCCCGATATTACCGTTCTTAATTGCGGGATATGCCGTGTCACTGGTTATCAGTTACTTTGTTCCCAGCATCTATACCGGCATCGCCTTTGACTCGGGCGGCGTGGCAAGCGGTCCGATGACCTCAACGTTTATGCTCCCCTTTGCCATGGGGGCATGTGAAGCGTTAGGCGGAAACGTGATGACCGATGCTTTCGGCATTGTGGCACTTATCGCGATGGCGCCGCTGATCACCATTCAGGTTCTCGGCCTTGTTGAGCGGCGGCAACACGCGCACAGAGTTAAGAAGTTCCATAATGAAATCAGTGCCGTTCGGGACGATATTATCTTTTTCTATGAGGAGGGCGTCGTAAATGAGTAAAAAGATACTGTCCCTCCTCTCCATTGTTCAACAGGGAAAAGGCAAAAAACTGATAAAAGAACTGCAAGATCTCAAAGTGCGAATCAATTTTCAAACGGTCGGGCTTGGCACCGCCCCCACCGAAATGATGGATATTTTCGGTCTGGGCAGTCACGATAAAGACATCCTGATCAGCCTCGGCGCCGAAAGCGACATACGGGATATGATCGAAAGCTTTGGCGAAAACTTCCAAGGCCATTCCAAATACGGCGGACTGATGATCGTTCTCGACGTATCCGCATCCAGCCGCCTTTTGAATGAAATTCTCAACTTCGGCAATCAAAGCACGAAAAAGGAGTTTGCCCCCATGAAAAACGAGCATCACAATAACCTTATCGTCATTTCGGTCAACGAAGGCTACAGCGAAAACGTCATGCAGACGGCTCGCAAGGCAGGCGCAACCGGCGGCACCGTTATCAAGGGCAGACTTGCCGATATGGAGCAATTTGCCGAGTTTGTCAAAACCGAGGTCGACGGTGAACGTGAAATACTCCTTATTTTGGCTCCCGCAAAGGTGGGCGGTCAGATCATGGAGGACGTCAACCGCGAATTTGGACTCACGTCAGAGGCAAACGGCATCATCTTTGCCATTCCCACCGAAAAGGCATTTAAAATTTAAGTTGTTATCACAGGAGATCGTATTATGGCACACATTTTGTACGGCGACGGAATTCACGACGATACCGCCGCTATCCAGGAACTGATTGATAACGGTTGCGAGGTATCGTTGCCCGCGCCCAAAGCGTTTTATCTGATATCAAAGCCGTTGGAGCTTCACTCAAACGTACGGTTAGTTCTTCCGCGTTTTGCCGAGATCCGAATGGCGGCAGGCTCGAATTGCTATATGCTGAAAAATAAAACCGTGGATGACAAAAAAGACCGTCTATCCACTCGGCTTTTTGCTCACGTTAACTGCTATTCCCCGGATGCGCCCTGCGAAAATATTGAAGTTAGAGGCGGTATCTGGAATTTTAACAATAAAAATCAGAAACCCAATCCGTTATCCTGCGGTGGTTCTTGTGAAACGGATGGCTATACCGGCTTTTGTTTTTTGTTCTATAACGTCAAAAATCTTTGCCTCTCCTCTTTAACGATCAAAGATCCCGTGAATTTTGCCGTAACGCTGGATACCGTATCCTATTTTAGAGTGGATAACATTACTTTCGATTTTAACGAGGGAAACCTCTATCAAAGCAACATGGACGGCATCCATCTGTGCGGGAATTGCCACCACGGCACCATCGAAAACCTTTTCGGCACCTGCTACGACGATATTGTGGCGCTCAATTCCGCAGAAGGTTCGGCAGGCCCGATCGAAGACGTGACCGTAAGAGGCATTTATACCGAAAATTCGTACAGTGCGGCAAGACTCTACTCTTCAAGCCCGGAAACTGCCATTAGAAACGTTCACATTTCTGACGTTCACGGCACATTTTATAATTTCGGTATTTGCTTTATGCCCGCTTCCTCGGACGGCAAGCGCGGTCTTTATGAAAACATCACGATCGAGCACGTGTATGCCGGAAAATCCAGTCGCGATCTTGTGAAATTCCCGTACGTGCATCAGTACCGAAAATTTGCACTTATCGCCGTTGAGAACGGTGCAGACGTTAAAAATCTGACCATTGCCGACGTCCACAGACGTGAATTTATTGACGGAACGGTACCCACCTTGCAGTTTGATAAAGGCGCTGTGATCGAAAATCTTCGACTTGACAACATCACCGCCGAGAATTTCACCGAAACAGAAACCATGCCTTTTGTGAAAAATACGGCTGAGATAAAGAGCTGTAACGCGCCGGAACTGCTTCACGAATAGGAACCCGACCCGCCAACGCAATTAAAATTGCGGGCGGGCACCCCGGGACCTTTTTGTATTCACAATAACAAAATTCCCCCGACTACTCGGCAACAGCGGCTCCCTCTGACGAGGGAGCTCCCGACGAAGTCGGGTGAGGGCGAGAAAAAGCAAAAACATCTCTCTCGTCAAATAGAGATACAAAATCCCCACCGATTTGCTCGGTGGGGATTGTTTTGATGGCGGCGTGCGCTGTTATTTATTCAGCACTTTTTTGCACCACGTGCGTTTGTTGCATTTCGGGCACTTTAAGTAACGTGTCGTCCCTCTGTGCATCGCCCATAGCGCCTCTGAATAGGTCGGCACTATTTCGTGACCGCAATTTTTGCACTTGTACGCACCCACGCTTACCTCCAGCTTTAAGGCATAAAAGCACGGTATCAAAAACAAAATGCAAATTCCGAGAACGGTGACAAGCTGCCAAACGCCTTCGGGTATCAAAAATGCGGCAATGCCCATTCCTGCAAACAGTCCTATCATGCTGACAATCATAATGACCCACATCGACATCCAGATCGTTTTGTTTTTTTGCTCTACCTCTTTCGCCATATCCAGCAAAAGCTGCTCGTTTTTCTGATTGGTATTTTCCATACTGATTTTCTCCCCACTTAACAATTCATTTACACTGATGCAAAGAAGATCACACAGTTCCAGCATGATAGAAGAATCGGGCATCGCAATACCTCTCTCCCACTTGGATATCGCCTTGTCGGTGATACCCAGTTTTTCTGCCAACTGTAATTGTGTTAAATTTTCCTTTTTTCTGCACTCGGCAATAAATCTGCCGATTTTCATTTGATCCATACGGTGCCTCCTTTCACTTTCAGTATAGAGGATTGGGGGAAGAAAATACACCTACCGGTGGTTTAGTAGGGAGAAATAAACCTGTGATAGAGTGTAGTTTAACCGGTAATCTTCGATGTATCGAATTGATTATACCATTTTAAACCCGGCAATTCAACGGATATAAAAATCCGCCCGAGAAATCGGGCGGATAATTTTGCGTTATAAATCGAATCGCCTATATTCTTTAATTGCTGCCTATGTTGTAGTACGCAAAAGCGGGAAATACTATATTTTCAAATTAACAATCTAAACACCTGATATGCCGTAGCGGATAAGTTCCTATATGCATTGTCGGCATCGAGTGCTTCTTCCAAGGTCGTAACACTCCTTAAAATAGGGAAAAACGCATCTATTCCGTGCTCATTGCATACCGCGGCATCTTCTGTTACACAGCCTGAAAAAGCAATTACCCTTTTGCCATATTTTTTAGCAAGCCCGGCAACGCCAATCGGTGCTTTTCCCATAACAGTCTGAGAATCAAGACGGCCCTCACCCGTCACAACTATGTCGGCGTCTTTTATGTCGTCTTCAATATTTGTTTCTTCCAGAACGATTTCAATTCCCGATTTTAGAACAGCATTTGTGAATGATAAAAAAGCAAAACCCAAACCGCCTGCCGCACCCGCTCCTGCAAAGTCCTTATCGGCTTTTCTTGAAACGGTTTTGGCCAGTTCTGCATACCCCTCAAGCCAAGTGTCCATATCTTTAATCATTTCAGGGGTCGCGCCCTTTTGTGGACCAAACACGGCACTGCAACCGTTTTCCCCGCAAAGAGGATTCGTAACATCACACGCAATATTAAAATGACAGTCTTTGAGTTCAGGTACGACATTATCATATTGAATTGCGCATACATCCTTAAGACCTTTTGCGCCTAAAGCAATCGGGTTATTATTTTTATCTAAAAATTCATAGCCCAACGCGGTCAGCATACCTGTTCCGCCATCATTTGTAGCGCTGCCGCCTATGCCAACAATAAATCGTCTGCAACCTCTTTTTATTGCATCTTTAATGAGTTCTCCAACTCCATAAGTTGTTGTTTTTAAAGGATTTCTCGCTTCAGAAGAAATAAGTGTTATTCCCGATGCGGATGCCATTTCTATAACGGCAGTATTAGTGTCTTTTAAAATACAGTATTTGGCAACAACAGGATCGAATAGAGGACCCTTAATCTTTAATTCAATAACCTCAGAATCACATCCTTCGGCAAGAGCTTCGACCGTGCCCTCACCACCGTCTGCCAAAGGCTTGACTAATACTTCCGCATTATTATTCAACCTATAAATGGCATCTTTTACCGCACCGCCTGCTTGTAAAGAAGATAAACTACCTTTGAAAGAATCTATCGCAACTACAACTTTCATTTGTGCCTCCCATCAAATCACGATTTATAGTACCTTTTCGAAAGAAATTATACCATATTTTTGTATACGTTTCAACAAAAATCCCCCTGCCAATTACTCAGCAGAGGGATTCGTTTTGCTTTATAAACCTAATTAC